>JBFHJY010000015.1:0-14600 GCA_041595655.1 Azoarcus sp. | reverse complement strand
CTCCAGATCGGAAAAGCTCGATTGCATCAGATGTCTCGGTGTCGATCAGCAGGTCGCATTATCTCAGGAGCATCGGCTCGGCGAGCCGGGAAGGTTCGAATAAATCAGCGTTTCCCTAGCTGCAGAACGGCCGCACCTGCCAGAACCGACGGCAGCGGAATTCCGCCTCGCACTGCGCGAGCTGACTCCGGTAGGTTGCAGCCAATGCACTGACCGAGCGTGCCGTGCGCTGCACGACGGGCTTGTTGCGCCAGGATCCGCTGCGGTAGCCGCCGACGCCTTCGTGATAGGCAAGATAGAGGTGCTCCGCATTGTCCAGCGACACCCCGGCCTGCCGGTGGGTCCTGCGGTTGTACCAGCCGATGAAGTCGGTCGCATCCTCCATGTCGTTGCGGCTTGCCAGCCAGCTTCCGGCATCCGACTTGTATTCGCCCCATACCGGGTCCTGCGCCTGGGCGTAGCCATAGGCGGAGGACGGGCGCCCGAGCGGGATGAAGCCGAGCAGGCGGTTGCGCGGCGGCCGGACGTGGCTGCGGAAGCCCGACTCATGGCGGATGAAGGCCATCTGCGTCGCCACCGGCGTACCCCATTTCTGCTCGGAGGCGCTGGCGTAGTCGTACCAGTCCGGATTCTGACGGAAGACCTCACAGATATTGCCCTGCTGGCTCGGCGGCGCCGGAGCGAACATCGAACAGCCACTCGTCAGCACGGCAGCCAGAACCGCCGCGCGGCTTGCAGGCCGGGACAGTGTGGTTCGGCAGGTCAACACGTTCTTCCTCCCTGAAATTGCGGTCACATGCAAGCCTCGCGCGGGCAATGGAGGCACCCGGTCGCACATGGATTCCACCGGTAACGCCACGCAGGCGCGCAGCATGATGCCGTGACCGTCTTACGACGGATACTGCAATGATGCACGCAGGATTCGCTGATTATCCAGCAGACGGCGCGCGCGCCGTCGCGAATCGGGCGGCATGCCGGTGCAGATACCGGGATCGACCAGCACCGGTCAGCCTGCCGACACCGGGGAGCATCGGAGAAAGGCGAGAGCGCCGAGGCAGCATCATCCGCTGACCGCCGGTCGTTGCCGGTGCACAAAAGAAAACGGGGCCCGCGTGGGCCCCGTTTCCGTTGCTGCGCCCTATCGGACCGTCGACGCGTGGAGCACGTCGGTGACACCCATCACGTAGATCGCGATCAGGCCGATCAGACCGGCTGCCGTAACGTAGTACAGCGTCGGCAGAATGGTCTTGCGCAGCGTGATGCCTTCGCGCCCGAGCAGCCCCACCGTGGCCGATGCGGCCACCACGTTGTGGATGGCGATCATGTTGCCGGCAGCTGCGCCGACCGACTGCAGAGCCACCATCATGGCACCGGACACGCCGAGCAGTTCGGCGGTGTTGTACTGGAACTGCGACAGCATCAGGTTGGACACGGTGTTGGAGCCGGCAATGAAGGCCCCCAGCGCACCGACCCACGGTGCGAAGAACGGATAGACCCCGCCCACGCCGTCGGCCACGAACTGCGCCATGGCCACCGGCATCGACACCAGGTCTGCGCCATTGACCCCCGAGTTGATCAGGATGCGCACCATCGGAATCGTGAAGATCAGCACGAAGCCGGCGCCCAGCAGGGTCCTGCTCGACTCGCCAAAGGCCTTCACCAGTTCGCCCGCGCGCATGCGGTGCAGGAAGAAGGTCGCCAGCACCACCATCACCAGAATGCCGCCGGGCAGGTACAGCGGCTCGATGCTGCCGCTGACGCCCTGCTCGCCGAGGATGTTCGACCAGCCGAATTTCAGCGACAGCAGCGCCGACTTCAGCTCCGGCACGTTGCGCGACAGCACCAGAAGGGCGGCGAGCAGCAGGTAAGGCGCCCACGCCTTGACCGTAGAGATCGGGCTCTTGCCGGCCACCTCGTCCAGTTTCATCTCGATGCGCCCCATCCATTCGGCAGGCCAGTCCTTGGCTTCAGCGAAATCCCAGGTGTTCCCGGGCAGCAGGAAGCCCCTCCGTGCCGCCGGAATGACGATCGCCAGACCCACCAGACCGCCAATCATCGACGGGAACTCCGGCCCGAGGAACACGCCCGCCGCCATGTACGGCAGACCGAACGCCAGCGCCGTGAAGATCGCGAACGGTGCGACTTCCAGCCCCTCGCGCCAGGACTGGTTGCGGCCGAAGAAGCGGGTCATCACCATCACCATGATCAGCGGCATCAGGATGCCGATCAGGCCGTGGGTGATGGCGACACGCCCCACGATGGTCATGAAGAAGGCGTCCCACGAACTGCCGAGCGCGACGAGTGGCTCGGTCATGCCGCTGCGGTCCAGACCGGCGCCGACACCGACCAGCATCGGCGTGCCCACCGCGCCGAAGGACACCGGCGTGGACTGCACCATCATGCCCAGCACGACCGCCGCCAGCGCCGGAAAGCCGAGCGCCACCAGCAAGGGCGCGGCAACCGCCGCCGGCGTACCGAAGCCGGAGGCGCCTTCGATGAAGCAGCCGAACAGCCAGGCCACGATCAGCGCCTGGACACGGCGGTCGGGGCTGATGTTGGAGAAGCCGGCACGGATGGCACGGATGCCGCCGGAGTGCTTCAGGGTGTTGAGCAGCAGGATCGCGCCGAAGATGATCCACAGGATCGAGCCGGTCAGGATCAAGCCCTGCAGGGTCGAAGCCAGCACGCGGTTGAAGGACATGTCCCACACCCACAGGCCGATGGCCGCGGTCGCCACATACACCATCGGCATGGCGAACTTGGCCGGCCAGCGAAAGCCGAGCAGCAGCACGCCGGCCAGAACGAGCGGCACGAATGCCAGCAGTGAAAGCATGGTCTGATTCATTGTCGGAAAATCTCCATGGTGATGCCGTATCTGCCTGAGGTCTTTCGGTTCTTCGCTACCGGTCGGCCGAGGCTGGCGCGGCGCGGATGCTAAGACCCGCGCAGCCCCGCCGCCAAGCGTTGAGGCAGTGGTCTGACCAGTTTTTCATTCAGCCAGCGGAAGCACACCCCGGAAAAACGGGGGAAGCTCTCCCGCTCTTTGCCTGCAGGGTTAGAATCGCTCCATTGCAACCGACTGGTCCGACCACCTTGCTGACGAAGCAAAATTCCGCGCCGACGGCCCGCACACAGGTTGCCGATGCCGTCGCCGAGCGCATCGAGCGCCTGATCATCGACGGCGTGCTCAAGGTCGGGCAACCACTGCCGTCGGAACGACGCCTGTGTGAAAAGCTCGGCGTTTCACGTTCCGCTCTGCGCGAGGGGCTGCGCGCCCTGCGCGGCCTCGGCATCATCGAGACCAAGCACGGCATCGGTTCGT
The DNA here is from genome assembly GCA_041595655.1 of Azoarcus sp. Lineage (GTDB taxonomy): Bacteria > Pseudomonadota > Gammaproteobacteria > Burkholderiales > Rhodocyclaceae > Pseudazoarcus. Next base: position 11,278 of record JBFHJY010000015.1, on the reverse strand, counting down.
TCGTTGCCGGCCTGTCGGCGCAACGCAACCAGAGTCCGCTGATCCACCTGTTCAGCTCCCAGCCGCGCACGCTCTACGACCTTCTCGAAGTCCGCGCCCTGCTCGAAGGCGAAGCCGCACGCCTGGCCGCAACACGCGGCACCTCGGCCGACTTCATGATGATCCGCCGTCACTATGAAGACATGATTGCAGCCCAGAGCGCCACAGCCCCCCTGCCGCCCGAAGAGATCGCGCGCGTGGATCACGCCTTTCACCGCGCCATCAACGACGCGTCACACAACCCGGTACTGGTGCACACGCTGCAGTCCCTGTCCGAGCCGATGCTGCACACGGTGCTGGCATCGGTGAACAACGTCTACCACCGCCCGGCCGGCAAACGCGTGATCGACCGCCAGCACGAGCGTTTATACAAGGCCATCGTGGAACGCCAGCCGGAGCGGGCCGAGCGCGTCGCTCGCGAGCACGTCAACAGCGTGCGCGAGAACATCATGGAACTGGAACAGGAAGAGCAGCGCCTGGTGCGCGCCCGGATGCGTATCGAGGGCTGGAACTGAGGCTCAGCCCGGCAGCGCCGGCACCCTGCCCTTCATCCCGTTGAGCAGAAACGCCACGCAGGCGTGCACACGCGCCGGCACATGGCGGCGGTGCGCATACACCGCGTAGACGTCGGCCCCGGTATTGCGCCAGCCCGGCAGCAGTTCGACCAGATCGCCGCGCGCCAGCGCCTCGTGCGCGTCCCACCACGAACGCAGCATGATGCCGTGCCCGTCGAGCGCGAGCCGGTGCACGGCCTCACCATCGTTGCTCGACAGCCGACCCGATACGCGCACGCTGTGCACCTGCCCGCCCCGCTCGAAGCGCCACACGCCGTAGTCACTGTCGATCTCGCGCACGATCAGACAGGCGTGTGCGGCCAGATCGGCTGGCACATCCAGGCGTGGTGCGTTTGCCAGGTAAGACGGTGCGGCACACAGGATGCGCCGGTTGGCGAGCAGTCGGCGCGCGACCAGCCGCGAATCGGGCGGCATGCCGATGCGGATGCCGATGTCCACGCCGGCATCCGACAGGCTGAGCGGGAAATTGGTCAGTTCAAGCTGAATGTCCAGGCCCGGATGGCGCGCGGCGAATTCGGAGAGCAGCGGCGTGATGTGGCGCCGTCCGAAGCCGAAGGTGGCGTTCACGCAGATGCGCCCGGTCAGTGCGCTATCCGGGTCGTTGAGGCTGTCCTCCAGCTCCGCCAGATCGTCGAGAATGGTCGCGCCGCGCGCGAGGTAACGCTCGCCCTCGGGTGTGAGCGACAGGCTGCGCGTGGTGCGCTGCGCCAGCTGCACGCCGAGTCGCGCTTCGAGCAGCTTGAGCCGCTTGCTCACCGCCGACAAGGACAGCCCCAGTTCGCGCGCAGCGCCGGTGAGGCTTCCGGCGCGCGCGAGATGCTGGAAGAAGGCGAGATCATCGACGGCAGACATTTGTGCACTTTATTTCAAGAATGAATTGCCTGGCAGCCTGATTATCAACGAATGAACAGCGGTTAAAGTGAGCACATCACCCGAAGACGAGCCGAAGAAGCGGTCATCGCGAGGAGCGCAGCGACGAAGCAATCTTGCATGCCATTGAATCTCAGAGGCACTGAGATTGCTTCGCTGCGCTCGCAATGACCGAACCCGACTCATCCAGCACATCCGGCGGATTACGCTGCGCTAATCCGCCCTACGAAAATCAGGGGCGCTTCATGTTCAACGGTTTCCAGACTTTCGATCTCGACGTAGGCAACGGCATCGTCATTCACGGCCGCAAGGGCGGCGACGGCCCACCGCTGTTGCTGCTGCACGGCCACCCGCAGACGCACGTGATCTGGCATCGGGTGGCCGAGCAACTGGCCGAGCACTACACCGTGATCGCCACCGACCTGCGCGGCTACGGCGACTCGTCCAAGCCGCCCGGCCTGCCCGACCACAGCAACTACTCCAAGCGCGCGATGGCGCAGGACCAGATCGCGGTGATGCGCCACTTCGGCTTTGAGCGCTTCTTCCTGTGCAGCCACGACCGCGGCGCGCGCGTGGCGCACCGTCTCGCCGCCGATCATCCGGAGTGCGTGAAAAAACTGATGCTGCTCGACATCGCGCCGACGCTGGCGATGTACCAGCAGACCGACCGCCGCTTCGCCACCATGTACTTCCACTGGTTCTTCCTGATCCAGCCTGCGCCGATGCCCGAGACGCTGATCGAGGCCTCGCCCGCCGGCTACATCACCCGCACGATGGGCGGCCGCCACGCCAGCCTCGACGTGTTCGACCCGGCCGCGATCGCCGAGTACCAGCGCTGCCTGTCGCTGCCCGGCGCGGCGCATTCGCTGTGCGAGGACTACCGCGCGTCGAACACCATCGATCTCGAATTTGACCAGGCCGACATTGACGCCGGCCGGCGCATCGAATGCCCCACCCGCGTCCTGTGGGGCGAACACGGCGTGATCCAGCGCTGCTTCGACCCGCTCAGGGAATGGGCGCCGCTGACCACCACGCTCGACGGCGGGGCGCTGCCCTGTGGTCACTACATCCCGGAGGAAGCGCCGGAGCTGCTGTTAGAGCACATCGCCGACTTCATGAAATGAAAAAGCACCCAGCGGAAGATGCCGGATGCCCGCCGATGGCGCTTGTCCGGCCTACGCATCGTGCTCGACCGCAGACCGGACAAGTGCAGCGCATCCGGCATCCTTCGCACCCAACCCGAGAGGAGCAACCATGAGCAAACCCCACAGGGTCGCCGTCATTCCCGGCGACGGCATCGGCACGGAAGTGGTGCCCGAAGGCGTGCGCGTGCTTCAGGCCGCCGCCAAGCGCTTCGACATCGGGCTGGAATTCGCCGACTTCGATTTCGCCAGCTGCGACTACTACCTCAAGCACGGCCAGATGATGCCGGACGACTGGTTCGACACGCTGATGCAGTTCGACTGCATCTACTTCGGCGCGGTCGGCTGGCCCGACAAGGTGCCGGACCACGTCTCGCTGTGGGGTTCGCTGATCAAGTTCCGCCGCGACTTCGACCAGTACATCAACCTGCGCCCGGTGCGCCTGCTGCCCGGCATCAAGAGCCCGCTGGCCGACCGCAAGCCCGGCGACATCGATTTCTACGTGGTGCGCGAAAACACCGAGGGCGAATATTCCAGCCTCGGCGGGCGCATGTACGGCGGTACCGAGCGCGAGTTCGTCACGCAGCAGACGGTGATGAGCCGCATCGGCGTCGACCGAGTGCTCAAGTACGCGTATGAACTGGCGCAGTCGCGCCCGAGGAAAAAGCTCACCTCGGCGACCAAGTCCAACGGCATCTCGATCACCATGCCCTACTGGGACGAGCGGGTGAAGGAGATGGCCGCCAGGTACCCGGACGTCACCACCGACCAGTTCCACATCGACATTCTCAGCGCCAACTTCGTGCTGCACCCGGACTGGTTCGACGTGGTGGTGGCGAGCAACCTGTTCGGTGACATCCTCTCGGACCTCGGCCCGGCCTGCACCGGCACCATCGGCGTCGCGCCCTCGGCCAGCATCAACCCGGAAGGGCGCTTCCCCAGCCTGTTCGAGCCGGTGCACGGCAGCGCGCCGGACATCGCCGGCTTGGGGCTAGCCAACCCCATCGGTCAGATCTGGTCGGGCGCGCTGATGCTGGAGCACCTCGGCTACAAGGAGGCGGGCGCGGCAATTCTGGCCGCCATCGAAGCGGTGCTGGCGTCTGGCGACAAAACGGTCCTGACGCCGGATGTCGGTGGCAACGGCAGCACCACCACCCTCGGCCAGGCCATCGCCGCACAGGTCGCCGAAGGCTGACACATCCCCGCCCGTGGAACGCGCAATGACCACAAGACTCACAGCCCTGCAGGCCGACATCACCACGCTCGACATCGACGCCATCGTCAACGCCGCCAACTCCACTCTGCTTGGCGGCGGCGGTGTCGACGGCGCGATCCATCGCGCTGCCGGCCCGGGTCTGCTTGAAGAATGCCGCAAGCTCGGCGGCTGCGCGCCGGGCGACGCCAAGCTCACGGCCGGGCACGCGCTGCCCGCACGTTTCATCATCCACACCGTCGGACCGGTGTGGCATGGTGGCCGGCACGGCGAGGCGGAAGTGCTGGCCGCCTGCTACCGTCGCTCGCTGGAGGTGGCGGCGCAGACGGGCGGCATCCGCCGCATCGCCTTCCCGGCGATCAGCACCGGTGTTTACGGTTACCCGCCGGCGGCCGCCGCCGAGATCGCCCACCGCAGCGTACGCGAGACGCTGCTGCGCTTTCCGGGCTTCGAGGAGATCGTCTTCTGCTGCTTCAGCGAGGCGGATCTGGCGCTGCATGCCGGACTGATCGAACGTCAGGCTTGAACCCTCTGCCGCCAGCCGGGGTCTGCAGACAATCTGGCCCTTGTTCCCGACATGCATAACACGCCCATGCCCACCGGCCGCCTGCGCCGCCTGCTCAGACGCACAGCGATCCTCCTGTGCGCCGTCACGTTCGTCTGGTTCGTGCCGGTCGCCATCTCCTACCTTGCCCACACGACTGGCGGAGCGCAGGCCAGCGACTGGCGCACGGCGCGGCGCGACAGCGCCGGCATTGCACCACCCGTGGCGCCCGACGAAGCCAGCATCCAGGCGTATTGCGCCCGCGCCTTCCGCTGGCGCGGCGCCTTCGGCGTGCATTGCTGGCTGGCTGCCAAGACCACCGACAGCGACACCTGGACCCGCTTCGAGGTGACGGGCTTCCAGGTCATGCGTGGTGGCCAGGCGGTGCGCGTCGGCCCCGGCATTCCGGACGGCTACTGGTACGGGGCCGAACCGACGTTGATTCGCGAGCTGCGCGGCGGACCCGATGTAAACGAGCTCATCGGCCGCCTGCATGCGGCCAGCCGTGCCTACCCGCACAACGACGAATACCGCATCTGGCCCGGCCCCAACAGCAACACCTACATCGCCTGGCTCGGCCGCGCCGTACCGGAACTGTCTCTCGATCTGCCGCCGACCGCCATCGGCAAGGACTACATCGCGGGCGGCGGCGTGGTCGCACGCCCGGCCAGCGGCTCGGGGCTGCAGTTCTCGCTGGCAGGATTGTTCGGCATGATGATCTCGCCCGAGGAGGGGCTGGAATTGAACGTGCTGGGGCTGAGCGCCGGCATCGATGTGTGGCCGCCCGCGCTCAAGCTGCCCGGCATCGGCCGCATCGGCCTGCCGTCCGAAGCGCGCGGCATGGACGGCACGGCGCACGCCGTGCAGTAAGTCAGGGCTGCTGCGAGGAAACCATCGGGCTGCGGCCGAAGAAATGGCGGTAGGCCACTTCCTTGGGCGCATCATTCTCGAGCAGGAAGGCCGTGGTCTTTTCGCAGTAAGCGCGTTGCGACTGGATCACGCGGCGGAAGAACGGATCGGCCTTCGATTCGCGCTCGATCACCACGTCCCACGCGTGCAGCTGCGCCTGCAGGACCTCGTCGGGCGTGATGTGGGTCTTCACGCCCTGTTCGCTGCGCATGTGCGCCATGTCCTCCGGATAGCGCTGCATCGTCTTCCAGTACATGTCGCTAGACGCGGCATCGACCGCATGCTTGACGATGGCCCGCAGCTCCGGCGGCAGCTGCCGGAAGCGGCTGCGGTTGAAGATGATCTCGAAGCTCTCGCAGTCCTGGTGGAAGCTGCGCAACATCAAGGTCTTGGAAACATCCGGCAGTCCGAGCAGACGATCGGTGGACGGCCCGCTGACCTCGGCGCCCTGCAGCAGACCGCGCTCGAGTGCCGGCACCACATCGCCGAAACCGAGGATGGTGACCGCCGCACCGACTTCGCGCATCACGTCGGCAGCCAGCCCGACGGTCCGGTACTTCAAGCCCCTGAGCTGCGCGACCGATTGAATCGGCTCACGAAACCAGCCCAGCGGCTGCGTCGGGATGGGCCCCGACAGGAATCCCACCAGGTCCAGTCCGAGGCGATCGAGCAATTCGTCATAGAGCTGCTGCCCGCCGCCGTATCGGATCCAGCCGAGGAACTGGTGCGCATCCCAGCCGAAAGGCGGTGGCGTGCCGAACAGCGAGAAGGCCTTGTTCTTGCCGTACCAGTACGCGGCGACGCCATGACCGCCGTCGAGCACACCCTTGATCACCACATCCTGCAGCTGGAAGGCCCCCACCACGGCACTGGCCGGCAGCAGGTTCAGACGCAGGCGGCCGGCGGACATCTCGTTGACGATGCGCACGAAATCGGCGGCAAACTCATGAAAGATGTCCCGCGAGGGCCACGTGCTCTGGAACTGCAGCACCTGCACCTGCGCGCGCGACACCATCGGAAAGCCGGCAGCCGCCACGCCCACCGCCGAGCCGGTCAGAAAGCGCCTGCGCGAGGCCCGTTTTCCGACCGCAACAGCATCGGACGAAGTCCCCTGTGGCTGCTCGTCCATCATCCACTCACTCCTCCGTGACGGGCACGACACCCCGGTTGCGTCACGCCTTTGTTGTCGCCGCCCCCTGGCGGCAGGGGCTCGGGCAGATGATCAAAAGTACGCTTGCCGGCCCGCCCGCACCATACGTACATCCTGCAATACGTCATGGCAGACCTCCGACTCACCAGCTTCGCCGCGGAAAGTCAAGCAGCATGGACCTCCTTCCGGTATGATTCCGGCCACCGGAGTTGTGCCCGCTCGCGCTACGCAGACAGCCACCTCCCGAACGATGCACCATCGCCTACGGCGCTGCCCCGCATTACCCCTTCCTCGCATTACCACCGGCAGCTCGCCGTAAGACCATGACCATCACCATTGAAAGCTTCAAACAGCTCGACCTCGGCGCCCCGCTTCTCGCTGCGCTCGACGACGTCGGCTACGAAACCCCTTCGCCCATCCAGGCCGCGTGCATCCCGCCGCTGCTCGCCGGCGCCGACATCCTCGGCGAGGCCCAGACCGGCACCGGCAAGACCGCAGCTTTCGCGCTGCCCGCGCTCGCACGCATCGACGTCTCCGACAACCGTCCGCAGGTACTGGTGCTGGCGCCCACGCGCGAACTGGCGATCCAGGTCTCCGAGGCCTTCCAGCGCTACGCCAAGCACATGCCCGACTTCAATGTGCTGCCCGTGTACGGCGGCCAGAGCATGGTCGTGCAGCTGCGTCAGCTCAAGCGCGGCGCGCATGTCGTCGTGGGCACGCCGGGCCGCATCATGGACCACATCGAGCGCAAGAGCCTCGTGCTCGACAACCTGAAGACGCTGGTACTCGACGAAGCCGACGAGATGCTGCGCATGGGCTTCATCGACGACGTCGAGTGGATCCTCGGCCACACCCCGCCGGAGCGCCAGACCGCGTTGTTCTCGGCCACCATGCCGGATCCGATCCGCCGCATCGCGCACCGCTACCTGCGCAACCCTCAGGAAGTGAAGATCAAGGCCGCCACCACCACGGTGTCGACCATCACGCAGAAGTTCTGCCAGGTCAGCGTGCCGCACAAGCTCGACGCACTGACCCGCATCCTCGAGATCGAGGACATGGACGCCGGCATCATCTTCGTGCGCACCAAGCTCGCCACCGAAGAGCTGGCCACCCGCCTGGAAGCGCGCGGCCACGCCGTCGGCGCCCTCAACGGCGACATGACCCAGCAGCTGCGCGAACGCGTGGTCGAGCAGCTCAAGCGCGGCGCGCTCGATCTGGTCGTCGCCACCGACGTGGCCGCACGCGGTCTGGACGTGCCGCGCATCACGCACGTCATCAACTACGACATCCCGTACGACACCGAAGCCTACGTGCACCGCATCGGCCGCACCGGCCGCGCCGGTCGTCTGGGCACCGCCATCCTGTTCGTCACGCCGCGCGAGCAGCGCATGCTCAAGACCATCGAGCGCGCCACCCGCCAGAAGATCGAACCGCTGCCCCTGCCCTCGCGCGAGGCCATCGCCGACCGCCGCATCGCCCAGTTCCGCGAGCAGGTCGAAGCCGTACTGCAATCCGATGACCTCGACTTCTTCCGCGAAGTGGTCGCCAGCCTCGAAGCCGACGGCACGCACGAACTGCACGACATCGCCGCAGCGCTGGCCGCCATGGCCACGCGTGACCGCCCGCTGCAGCTGCCCGACGAAGGCGGCCGCGACTTCGCCAAGTTCGAGCAGCAGGCCCGCCCGGAGCGCGAACCGCGCGAAAACCGCGAGAAGATCCTCGAACGACGCCGCGACTTCGCCGACGGCAAACTCGTGCGCTACCGCATCGCCGTGGGCAAGAACCAGCTGATTTCGCCCAAGGACATCGTCGGCGCCATCGCCAACGAAGCCGGTATCGAAAGCCGCTTCATCGGGCAGATCAACCTCTACGAAGACTATTCCACCGTCGAACTGCCGGCCGCCATGCCGGCCGACGTGATGGAAACCCTGGCCAGGCTGCGGGTGCGCCAGTTCGTGCTACATACCCGCCCGCTCACGCCCGAGGAAGACGCACACGCTGCCAGCAACCCGCGTGCGCGACCCACTCCGCGCAGCCGCGACAACGACACCGGCGACAAGCCGCCGCGCAAATCCTTCGGCAAGCCCGGCATGGGCAAGCCCTATGGCGATCGCAGCGAGCGCCCTGCCCGCAAGGCCTCCGGTGACCGCCCTTTTCGCTCTGAAGGCGGAGACAAACCGCCACGCGCGCGCAAGAAATTCTGAACGCCGCATGCAACGCAGGCCCTCCTGAACACCGGTGCGGGCCTGCGGTGGCGTTAGAATGCGCGGCTGTCGCTTTTCAGGCGACACGCCGGGGTGGTGAAACTGGTAAACACAGCAGACTTAAAATCTGCCGGCGCAAGCCTTACGGGTTCAAGTCCCGTCCTCGGCACCATGTCTACAAGGTGTTTGGTCTCACGGTGATCGTCCTCAATCTCATCTGCGACAAAGAACATCGCTTCGAAGGCTGGTTTGCCAACGTCGATGCGTTTGCCGACCAGCGTTCGCGTGCCTTGGTGCAGTGTCCGCAATGCGGCTCGACGCACATCGAGCGCCGTCCTTCAGCCCCCTACGTGAACACCTCCACGCCGCGCGGTGACACCGTCCCCTCGCAGCCGCCGGTCGACCCTGCACAGGTCATGGCGGCCCTGCGCCTTGCCGCGCGCAGCGCGGAAGACGTGGGCGAACGCTTTCCCGATGAAGCACGCCGCATCCATTACGGCGAGTCCGAGGCGCGCAGCATCCGCGGCCGCGCCAGCGGCGACGATCTCGGTGAATTGCTGGAAGAAGGCATCCTGGTGCTGCCCGTGCCGGAAGATCCGCCGCTGCAGTAACCCCTCTCAGCACCGCGCCCGGATCAGCGGAATCCACATCTCCTCGGGCGACAGTCCGCCGTGCACGCCAATCATGTGGTGACGCTTCTCACCCGGCGCGCTGTCGACCACCGTCCAGCGCGGCTCCATCAGCAGCGTGTGCGTGCCGGTACGCTCGGTCAGACGCGGATTGACCCGCCCCGGGCCGAACAAGCCGGCCCCGACCAAGGCGCGCGAGCGGGCAACCACCGCCTTGCCGGCAAACACCTCGCCCGCGGCCGCCTCGAACTCCGCCTCGCGCCCCTTCTTCACCGCGCAGAAAGCCGCCCGCCGCTCGCCCCACAGCGGGCATTGCAGCATCGATGCGAGCTGCGGATGCTCGTCCACATCCACCGTGCGCTCGTCCGACGCATCGGTGAAACCATGATCCGCCGTCACCACCACCTCGCAGTCGAGCCCTTTGAGACGTTCCAGCAAAGCGGCAAACGCGGCATCCACCCGCCAGAATTCGGCCACCGCCTGCGGCGAGGTCGAACCGAATTCGTGACTCAGGGTGTCGAACAGCGGGTAATAGGCGTGGATGTAGCCACCGCCTGCCTGCCGCATCTGCCGCGCGCCATCCACCACCGCATCCACCAGCCCCTCCACCCCACGCCCGTAACCGACGATGCGCGCACCCCGGCAATGCCGCCTCGAGAAGCGCGACCACGCGATCTCGCGCGGCGTCACCACCAGGCTCGGACAATCGAGTCGCTGATACAGCGTGCGATACGGAAACAGCCGCTGCGTCAGCCGCAACGCTGCAAGCTGACCACCACCGCGCCGGACCAATGGCAGCGGCGCGATGATGCCGCCGAAACGCCTATCGCGGATGAACCAGCCCGTCAGGCCGTGTTGCGCCGGCGACAGCCCGGTCATCGTCGTCGTGACAGCAGCCGCTGTGGTGGATGGGAATACCGAAGTGATGCGCCCCTGCCGATGCGCGGCAAGTACGCTGGTGACACCGAAGCGTTGCAGGAAGTGGTCGCCGAGGCCGTCGATGAGCAAGAAGACACGCATGAGCGCGCCGGAATCCGAATGCATCAATCGATACAGGCCATCGCTCTCGTAGCGAGGCAAGACGGCTTCACGCGGCAACCGGAAGGAGTCGGGACGATCGGGCATGCCCGAGAGACTACGCCGCGGCCTGATTTGTGCAAGCCGCACACGCAGTGCGCGGCGCTCTTCAATCAGCCCTGAACGCCATCGCCCTGCAACCAGCCCAGATAGGCCCTGCGCGTCACGGCGGAGACCGAATCAAGCACCTTGGCGTACTTCACCTGGTGCCGCACGGCCAGCCGGGCGTCGGCCACCGCACGGGATTTGCAGAACCAGTGGCAGCTGTGCTGGAACAGATACAGCTCGGCCGCCAGATGAAAGGCGCGGCGCTTGGGATCGAGCCCGTCCTCATTGTCCACCACATGGCGCAGACCCGCCGCATGAACGCGCAGCAGGACGCGGAAATCCCGCGCCATGGCCGGCAGCACATGTTCGACGTACGGCACGCAGAACGCCAGCGTGCCCATCGCGGCAGCCTGCGCGCGCTCCTTGTGCATGGCATCGGCCAGCGTCTGCAGCTGCGCGGCCACCGCACGCTCGGTCTGGGCAAAGGTTTCCAGCACCTGCAGCTGGCGCGATTCGGACTCCTCCCCGATGGCGCGCTTGTAGCCCTCGGTGAGCGTTTCCATGTGCTTTTCCAGCCGCAGGCCGGCCAGATGCCCGCCCAAAAGGGCGATATGCGCCCGCTGGTAGCGCACGCGCATCACCTGCCACACCACGAAAACCGCCAGCAGGATGAATGTTGTTTCCATCGCCCGCACCCCCTCATCATCCGCTTGCAAGCGTCCTGCGCGCTCCTGACATGTACGCAGCACCGGAACAAAACAAAAGGCCCAAACCGGGGTTTGGGCCTTTTGCACTTCTGGAGCGGGAAACGAGTCTCGAACTCGCGACCTCAACCTTGGCAAGGTTGCGCTCTACCAACTGAGCTATTCCCGCATTGG
>JBFHJY010000014.1:0-14880 GCA_041595655.1 Azoarcus sp. | reverse complement strand
TTGCCCACGCCGGTCGGCCCCTTGATCAGTAGCGGCAGGCGATTGCGCCAGGTGCGCTCGAACAGCTCGATCTCGTTGCCTACGGGTTCGTAGTACGGAAGCTCGGTATGGTCCTGTGTCATTTTGTCTTCGTCCGGGTTGCGGCCACCGACCGCGCGGCGCGGGAAAACGTCGAGTATGCCGCAAACACCTTCCTGCGGACGACCCCGCCGGTCGCAACGATTGTAAAGGATGGCCCGCAACGGCATCATTGCCGGCTCCGACCGACGCCAGTGGACACCCATGAACTACATCAACCGGATGCTGCAACCCGGCGAGGAAATCGTCTTCCGCACCCGACTGCACCCCATGGTCTTCATCAAGCCTGCAGTCCTCGCGGTATTCGTGGTGTTTCTGGGCCTCATCCTGCCCGAGGCGTTCCTGCCCTATGTCGGCGCGCTGTTCTTTGCGGTGCTGATTCCCTATACCGGTGTCGTCATCGCTTCGCTGATGATGGGCGACATCGCGGTGACCAATCGGCGCGTGCTGCTGCGTACCGGTCCGCTGCGCGGACAGATGAACGAAGTGTTGCTGCACAAGGTGCGTGGCGTCAGCGCCAGCGGTCACTCGGTCATGATGGACATGGCCGGCGCGATGGTGCGCACCGTGCCTTTCGTGCGCGAGCCGGGCCCGCTGGCAGATGCCATCGAACGGGCGCGCAAGCGGCTGCAGTCGGGCAGCCGCTGAGCCCGTGATCGGTGCGCAACCGCGCGCCGGAATCGGTGGCCGGCCTTACTGTGGCTCGGTCTCCAGCGCATCGGCCCCTTTCAGGATGTTCCAGGTGGCGGCCGGATCGCGTTCCTTGCGCTCGCTGTAACGGTCGGTCAGGAAATCCTTCTCGTCACGCAGCAGCATGGTGAATTTGTAGAGCTCCTCCATCACGTCGATGATGCGGTCGCGGTAGGACGAGTCTTTCATGCGGCCGTCCTCCTCGAACTGCTCCCACGCCTTGGCCACCGAAGACTGGTTGGGGATGGTGAACATGCGCATCCAGCGGCCCAGCACACGCAGGCTGTTGACCGCGTTGAACGACTGCGAGCCTCCCGACACCTGCATCACCGCCAGCGTCTTGCCCTGCGTCGGGCGCACCGAGCCGGTGTTGAGCGGAATCCAGTCGATCTGCATCTTCATCAGCCCGGACAGGTTGCCGTGGATCTCCGGGCTGGACCACACCATGCCCTCGCTCCATTCGACCAGTTGGCGCAACTCGGCCACTTTGGGGTGGGAAGGATCGACGCTGTTGGGCAGCGGCAGACCATGCGGGTGGAAGAAGCACACCTCGGCACCCATGGCGGACAGATGCCGGGCGGCTTCTTCTGCCGCCAGGCGGCTGAACGAGCGCTCGCGCAGCGAGCCGTAGAGAAACAGGATGCGGGGCGGATGGGTGGATTTCACGAACGGTCTCCGGGTGTTTCATCGCCACAGGTGGCCAGGCCCTGGCAGCAATCTTCGGTGAGGTAGGCGAGCAGACCGCGCGTGCCATCCCAGTCCACCGCGTGGAACACGTGGCGACCCTCGCGCCAGGTACGCAGCAGGCGCCCCTGCTGCAACTGATCGAGATGGCGAGACAGGGTGGACACCGGCACCTGCAGACGTGCCGCCAGCTCCCCCAAGCTCAGCCCCTGCGGACCTGCGCGCACGAGCAGGCGGAAGGCCTCCAGACGGGTCGCCTGCCCGAGGGCGTTGAGCGCGGTGAGGATGTGTTCGGCCATGGATTTCTCTTTTACTTGCGCAAGTATGCAAATATCAGGCATCGCCGTCAAACAGCCTGCAGGTTTGCGCCACTCCGCTCTGCGCAAGACAATGGAGGCCTCGGATTCAGGAAGGACACACATGAAAACCATCACGCTGCCCTCGGGCAAGACCGTTTCCGCCCTCGGTCAGGGCACCTGGAAGATGGGCGAGATCCCGTCGCTGCGCAATGAGGAGATCGCCGCGCTGCAACTGGGCATGGACCTGGGCATGACGCTGATCGACACTGCCGAGATGTACGGCGACGGCGAGGCCGAAGAGCTCATCGGCGAGGCCATCGGCCATCGCCGCGACGAGGCCTATTACGTCAGCAAGGTGTACCCCTTCAACGCCAGCCGCAAGGGCGCCATTGCCGCCTGCGAGCAGAGCCTGCGCCGGCTCGGCACCGACCGCATCGACCTCTACCTGCTGCACTGGCCCGGCTCGGTGCCGCTGGACGAGACCTTCGAAGCCTTCCAGCAGCTCAAGGCCGACGGCAAGATCCTCGATTACGGCGTGTCCAACTTCGACGCGCGTGGCATGCAGCGTTGCGCCGCCGCCAAAGGTGGCGACCAGCTCGCCACCAACCAGATCCTCTACAACCTGGTGCGCCGCGGCGCGGAATGGGACCTGCTGCCGTGGCAGCGTCAGCACGGCATTCCGGTGATGGCCTATTCACCCATCGAGCACTCGCCGAACGAGCAGTTCGGCTTCCTCGACGATCCCACGCTGGAAGCCGTCGCCCACCGCTACGACGCCACGCCGGCACAGATCGCCATTGCCTGGCTGCTGCACCAGCAGGACATCATCGTGATCCCCAAGGCCGGACGCGTGGAGCATGTTCGAGAGAACGCGGCCGCTGCCGCGATCGAGTTGAATTCCCAGGATCTGGCCGAGCTCGACGAGGCTTTCCCGCCACCCTTCGGGCCGACGCCGCTGGACATGCGCTGAGCGGAACCGCAGGACAAATGAAACCGCATCTTTCGATGGTCACACTCGGCGTGCGCGATCTGGCGCGTTCGGTGCGCTTCTACGAACAGGGGCTGGGCCTGCCGCGCATGCCGTTCGACAGCGACGAGGTGGCCTTCTTCCCGCTCGCCGGCGCTTGGCTGTCGCTGTACGGCCGCGAAGATCTCGCCGAGGACGCCGGCATTGCCCCGGCCGGCAGCGGATTTGGCGGTTTCAGCCTTGCGCACAACGTCTCTTCACGCGAGGAAGTCGACGCGACCCTGACGCAAGCGGCGGCAGCCGGTGCAAGCATCGTCAAGCCGGCGCAGGACACTTCCTGGGGCGGCTATGCCGGCTATTTCGCCGACCCGGAAGGTCACCTCTGGGAGGTGGCCTGGAACCCGCACATGCGCATCGGACCCGCCTGACATACCCTGCTTGCGCACACACGCAGTAACGGATTGCTTGTACGAAACACCTTCTCATTCTCTTTCCGCCCAGCCAGAATGGATTGACCGGCTGCGGGCTGCCGGCCCATCAAGTTTCCTTCGCACGGAGAGCGATCATGAAATCCGTTAAACGTTTCTTATCGATGCTGATGATCGTCTGCATGGCCAACCTCATGCTTTTGCAGGCGGCCCAGGCATCACTGATCCCGACCGATCAGGTCGCACGCTCGGAGGCTTCGGCCAAGGGCGAATCCCCGCATGACAGGCTGTCCAACCTGATGTCGCGGGAAGATGTCGTCACACAACTCGAGAAACTCGGCGTGGATCCGCAAGACGCGCAGACACGCGTCGCGGCACTGACCGAAGAGGAAGCCGTGATGCTCGCCGACCAGATCGAGAGCGCGCCGGCCGGCGGCATCATCGGCGCGATCCTGCTGGTGTTCTTCGTGCTCCTGATCACCGACGTCCTCGGCTTCACCAAGGTGTTTCCCTTCACGCGCTCCGTGAGATGACTTGAAGTCCGACATGTCCGACATGTCCGACCCGTCCGGCCGTCGACGTTTCCTGTCGGCGGCCGTTCTCTCCCTGCCGCTGGTGGGCGGTCTGACGGCCTGTGCGACACAGACGCGCGGCCTGCGTGCGAACCGACCTGCCAACCTGCCTACGCGTGTCGAACTCGCCGACACGCCTTTCTTTCCGGACGAAAGCTTCTACTGCGGTCCCGCGACAGTCGCCACGGTGCTTTCTGCGGCGGGACTCCCCACCGATCCCGAAAGCGTTGCCGATCGGGTCTTCGTGCCGGGCCGTGAAGGATCGCTGCAGATCGAGATGCTGGTCGCCGCCCGACGCGGCGGTGCCGTGGCGACGGTGCTGCCCGGCACGCTGGAATCACTGTTGCAGGAGATTGCCGCCGGACACCCGGTTGTCGTGCTGTCGAACCTGGGGCTGAGCTGGGCGCCGTCGTGGCACTACGCGGTTGCCATCGGCTACGACCTCGACGCCAGCGAGATGCTGTTGCGTTCGGGCCCGATGAAACGTCAGCAGATGGCCATGCGCACCTTCGAACACACCTGGCGGCGGGCAAATCATTGGGCCTTCGTCGCCTTGCCTCCGGGCCGACTGCCAGCCACCGCGCTGGAAGCAGATGCGGTGCGCGCGATGGTCGCCTTCGAGCGCAACGCTGCCCCCAAACAGGCCGCGCAGGCCTACCGTGCAGGACTGAAACGCTGGCCGGACAACCTCGTGCTGGCCATCGGACTGGGCAACGCGAGCTATGCCGCAGGGGATCTGCCCGGAGCCGAGGCGGCATTCCGCGCCGCCGCCGAGCGCCATTCAGCATCAGCGGCCTGGAACAATCTCGCGGTGGTGCTCGACGAACTGGGCCGACGTCCCGAAGCCATTGCCGCCGCGCGCAAGGCGGTCGAACTGTCCGCTGCAGGCGAGGAGGGCCCACGCGAGACCCTCAGGCGCCTGCTCGGCAGCTGAGCGGTTACGCGGTTCTACAGGGACTTGTGCGTTCCGTCGCAATAAGGCGGGTTTGCCGTGCGCTTGCAGCCACACAGGAAGACCTTGCCGCTCTTGTCGGCCGTGAATTTCAGCGGCTGGAACGGCCCGCCCTTGTGTGAACCGTCACAGAACGGCTGCTTTGCGCTCTTGCCACACGCACACCACCAGTAATCCTTGCCGGCCTCGACCTCGACCGGATAGGGTGCCTTCTGCGGCATTTCGGGGTTCGCTTCACTCATCGCGGGCCTCCATTGGATGCGGCGCTCCGTGTGCAGCCGCGGCATCCAATCTACTCCGACACCCGCACAAATGAAAACGGCCGGACCTGTCGGTCCGGCCGCTGAGGCTTTTGCACGTCGTGGATCAGGCTGCGACGGCGGCGGCCTTTTCGGTTTCCGGCGTATTGCGGATCAGGTGATCGAAGGCGGACAGCGCGGCCTTGCTGCCTTCACCCATCGCGATGACGATCTGCTTGTACGGCACCGTGGTGCAGTCACCGGCGGCGAAGATGCCCGGCACCGAGGTCTCGCAGCGATCATCGACGACGATCTCGCCGTAGCGCGAAAGCTCCACCGTCCCCTTCAGGAAGTCGGTGTTGGGCAACAGGCCAATCTGAACGAAGACGCCGGCCAGTTCAACGGTCTTCGACTCGCCGCTGGCGCGGTCGGAGTACACCAGTCCGTTCACGCGCTGGCCGTCGCCGGTGATCTCGGTGGTCTGAGCGCTCACGACCACGTCGACGTTGGGCAGGCTCCTGAGCTTGGCCTGCAGCACGGCGTCGGCGCGCAGCTTGCTGTCGTACTCGAGCAGCGTGACCTTGCCGACGATGCCGGCCAGATCGATGGCCGCCTCGACGCCCGAGTTGCCACCGCCGATCACGGCGACGTGCTTGCCCTTGAACAGCGGACCGTCACAGTGCGGGCAATAGGCCACACCACGACCGCGATACTCGCGTTCGCCCTGCACACCGAGTTCCTTCCAGCGAGCGCCGGTGGCGAGGATGACGGTGCGGCTCTTGAGCACCGCACCGTTGTCGAGCACCACCTCGGCCAGACCACCCGGCGTAGCGGCCGGCACGACCCGAGCGGCACGCTGCAGGTTCATGACGTCAACCTCGTAGGTCCGGACATGCTCCTCGAGCGCGGCGACAAGCTTGGGACCCTCGGTTTCCTTGACCGAGATGAAGTTCTCGATGGCCATGGTATCCATCACCTGGCCGCCGAAACGCTCGGACACGATACCCGTGCCGATACCCTTGCGAGCGGCGTAGATCGCTGCCGCAGCACCGGCCGGGCCACCGCCGACGATCAGCACGTCGAAAGCATCCTTTTCCGACAGTTTCGCCGCATCGCGGGCAGCCGCACCGGTGTCCACCTTGGCGAGGATCTCTTCCAGGGTCATGCGTCCGGAACCGAATTCCTCCCCGTTGAGCATCATGGTCGGCACCGCCATGATGTTCTTGGCCTCGACCTCGTCCTTGAACACTCCGCCGTCGACCATGGTGTGGCGGATCTTCGGGTTCAGGATCGCCATCAGGTTCAGCGCCTGAACGACGTCCGGACAGTTGTGGCAGGACAGCGAGATGTAGGTGACGAATTCCATCTCGACGTCGAGCGCCTTGATGGCCTCGATGTGCTCGGCCTCGACCTTGGGCGGATAACCACCGGCCTGCAGCAGCGCCAGCACCAGCGAGGTGAATTCGTGACCCATCGGCAGGCCGGCAAAGCGCACGCCCATGTCGGTTCCGGCACGGCTGACCGAGAACGACGGCACGCGCTCGCCCTCGACGTTTTCGGCAAGACGGGCGCTGACGCGATCGGACAGCTCGGCAATCTCCTCGACCAGTTCACGCACTTCACGCGATTTGGCGCTGTCGTCGACGAACGTGACGAGTTCGACATTCTCGTTGATGCGCTCGAGGAGCGTCTTGAGCTGGGCTTTCATGTTGGCGTCGAGCATGGCTGACTCCTTGAATACGGTGACAGGGTGAATCCGGTATGGGCTTTCCGGCTCATTCAGCAGCACCGGCATGCGGTGCTCCTGAATGAGCCGCCCTAGAGGGCGGCCCGGTGACACACCCGGCACTTCCGTGCCGGGTTGGATCAGGCAGGAATCAGATCTTGCCGACCAGGTCCAGCGACGGAGCCAGGGTCTGCTCACCTTCCTTCCACTTGGCCGGGCAGACCTCGTTCGGGTGGGCCGCGACGTACTGGGCAGCCTTGAGCTTGCGCAGGGTCTCGGTCACGTCACGGGCGATGGCGTTGTCGTGCACTTCGACAGTCTTGATCACGCCTTCCGGGTTGATGACGAAGGTACCGCGCAGGGCCAAACCCTCTTCGTCGATATGCACGCCGAAGGCGCGGGTCAGCTGGTGGGTCGGGTCGCCGATCAGCGGGAACTTGGCCTTGCCGACGGCCGGAGAGGTCTCGTGCCACACCTTGTGCGAGAAGTGGGTGTCGGTGGTCACGATATAGACCTCTGCACCGGCCTTCTGGAACTCGGCGTAGTTGTCGGCGGCGTCTTCGACTTCGGTCGGGCAGTTGAAGGTGAAGGCGGCCGGCATGAAGATCAGTACGGACCACTTGCCCTTCAGGTCTTCGTCACTGACGGTGATGAACTTGCCGTTGTGGAACGCGTTGGCGGAAAACGGCTGGACGGTGGTGTTGATCAACGAACTCATGTGTTTCTCCTTTATGAGGTTGCTCTTCAGGGTGAAATTTCCTGCGGCTTGATCAGCCGACTCGTTGAATTCTATGGCGTCGCCATGTATTAGTAAAATGAATAGGTCGTATTCTGCGTATAGCTTTCTACTATCTTCGCGCAATCCTCTTCAGGGTAAACAATGTATATGGCTGCTTGTTGCACAAGTTCAAGCAAGAAGCGACCCATCAGAAAAGAAACGGCCCGGGATATTCCCGGGCCGTTTGCCAAACATCGCAGCGATGTGCCGGTTCAGCTCATCAGTGCCTTGACGTGGGCTTCGGTGGCGCTGGCCAGACCATCCAGGCTGTAGCCGCCTTCGAGGATGGAGACGATGCGACCTTCGCAGCACTCCTCTGCGACTTGCTTGAGCTCCTCGGTGATCCAGCGGTAATCCTCGTCCTTGAAGTTCAGACCGGCCAGCGGATCGAGCATGTGGGCATCGAAGCCGGCCGAGATGATGATCAGCTCGGGATTGAAGGCACGCAGCTTGGGCAGAAGTTCATTGCTTACCTGGCTGCGGAAAACGTCTGAAGCGCAGCCCGGCGGCAGCGGCACGTTGACGATGTTGCCGGCCACACCGGTCTCGGCACGCGAGCCGGTACCCGGATACAGCGGCGATTGGTGGGTGGAACCGTAGAACAGCGCCGGATCGTTGTAGAACGCGTCCTGCGTGCCGTTGCCGTGGTGTACGTCGAAATCGATGACGGCAACGCGTTCGAGCATGTGACGCTCCTTCGCATACACCGCTGCGATCGCAGCCTGGTTGTAGATGCAGAAACCCATCGCGCGGTTGGGGGTGGCATGGTGGCCGCAGGGTCGGGTCGCACAGAAGACGTTATCGACTTCCTTGGCCAGAACCTTGTCCACGCCCGCACAGGCCGCGCCGACGCATCGCATGACCGCCTCGAGCGAACCCGGCGACATTACGGTGTCGCCACCGTCGAGCGGCATGGTGCCGTGGCGCGGGGATGCGTCCTCGACGTCGGCGACGAAATCCTCGGTGTGCACCATCAGCACCTGTTCGCGGGTGCCGAGCGGCGCCTCGGCCCATTGCAGTTCGGCAAAATCGGGCTTTTGCAACGCAGCCAGCACGGCTTTCAGACGTTCAGGGGACTCCGGATGCCCCGGACCGGGACGGTGCTCGAAACAGGCAGGATGGGAATAGACAAGAGTGGTCATGGTTACCTCATAGCCAGAGCCGCAGGACTGCGGCAGACAGAAATGATTATACGGTGCGGCTGCAAGCCGCTGGGCAGGCACCGGACTTAGCCAGCGTCCCGTCCGATCAGCCGCTGGACGTCTGCCGCCGCCGTCCCGGCAGCGCGCGCATGGACCCGGCGCAAGTCCGGCACAGCAGCCCGCCGTCCGACCGCATGCAGGGAAAGGAAATAATCCGCTGCCTTGCCAATGGCGTAGGTCGATATCGCACTGGACCGCGCACTCCAGGCAGCACCTGCACTCTGGCCGACTACAGGAAGGACCTTCAGCACGCTGCGCCCGACGGTATGACCGACGATACCGCCGGCAATACCGGGCCCCAGACGCGCTATGAAATCACGCGCCAACTCGGCATCCCAATGCACACCGCGAAGTTCAGCCAGACGCCGCAACATGCGGGCCTGCAAGGTGGTGACGGCAATCAGGTCAACGACCGGCAGAACGCCGAGCGCGGCGGCAGAACGGGCATGACCGGCAACAGTGTGCTCGGCCCGCTCTGACAGTTCGGCTGCATCCGCCGACACCGGAACCGGTGAGCCGCCTGTACGCCCGGGTTCATGTCCCGACTCAGGAACCTCGCCTGGATCGAGCAAGGCTCGCAGCAGACGCTGGCGATACGCGTCAATGCGGTCGCGGCCGGGAAGGTTCATCGGATCAGAACAGCGCCTGTGCGCCGCAATCAGTTGCCAGAGGCAACAGACCCCGTCGCGGAAGAAGCAACGCTTGCATCAACGACCTCGGCGTCCGGACGTACAGGCTCGTCCGGAGATTTGGCTGACTGGATGGCCTGCACGGCCTCCATGCCGACCTCTCGAATGCGGCTCGCAGCATTCGCGGTGGCATCAGCGATCTTGCGGGCAGCCTCCTCGGCCGCTTCACGGGCATCACGAACTTCATTGCCGGGTGTTCCGGCGTGCGAAGGAAACGTGCGAGGCTGCTCGACATCGACCACCGGAGCGGCGGTTTCGGACACCTGCGAGGCGACCGGACGATCAGGCGCACAGGCCGCAAGCAACATCCCGAACGAGGCGGCCACAATGGCCGCTGCGCTTCTCATCCAGACCTTCCTCAAAAACAAAAAAGCAACGGGTCAAACCTATGCCTTTCGTACGAAATTGCAAGCCCGATTGGTCTGTATGCAACAAACCGTTGCAACTCGACAACATTTTCTGGCTGACCAAATAAACAGGCCCGCTTGGCGGGCCTGTTTCTGGTGCTTCAACGAACCGGGCGGCAGATCACTTGACGCGGTTCTTGTACTCGTCGGTGCGGGTGTCGATCTCGATCTTGTCGCCGATCTCGACGAAGGCCGGCACCATCAGCTCGAAGCCGGTGCCGATCGTGGCCGGGTTGAGGACCTTGCCCGAGGTGTCGCCCTTGACGGCGGGTTCAGTGTAGGTGACTTCACGCACGACGGAATTGGGGAGTTCGACCGAGATGGCCTTGCCTTTGTAGAACACCACTTCGCACTGCAGACCATCTTCGAGGTACTTCAGCGCGTCAGTCATGTTCTCGGCTTCGACCTCGTACTGGTTGTATTCGTCATCCATGAACACGTACATCGGATCGGCGAAGTAGGAATAGCTCACTTCCTTGCGGTCGAGAACCACGACATCGAACTTGTCGTCGGCCTTGTAGACGGATTCCGAAGCCGAACCGTTGAGCAGGTTCTTGAGCTTCATCTTGACGACTGCGGAGTTGCGACCGGACTTGTTGTAGTCGGCCTTCTGCACGACCAACGGGTCATTTCCGACCATGATG
This sequence comes from Azoarcus sp., assembly GCA_041595655.1. GTDB lineage: Bacteria > Pseudomonadota > Gammaproteobacteria > Burkholderiales > Rhodocyclaceae > Pseudazoarcus. Next base: position 4,525 of record JBFHJY010000014.1, on the reverse strand, counting down.
ACGTTGCCGGAGCGGAGTTCCTGTGCGGTTTTCATGCTTGAGACTTTCCTGGGCAGGCGCGGAACGGCGACGAAACGAAATCGGAGCGAGCCGCGAATTTTCAAAAACCGTTGATTATACTCCCGTTTCCGAAAATTCGAGCAAGGCCGTCGCGAGATCCTGGCGCGTCGCCTGTGCCTGGCTCCATGTCCGGCAAACCGCTGCGAAAGCCGGCAGTACTGCTGCAAAGGCCGGCCAGGCCGCCGCTGCATCCCCCATACCGTTCCAAGCACGCCAGAAACCGGCGACCGCCTCCGCAACCGACCGTTCGGCATCCGCCAGGAAGAGATCGAGGAAGGCTTCCAGCTTCACCAGGTGAGCATCCTCGGGTTGGCGATAGATGTGCCAAACGAAAGATCGTGCCGCCCATTGCGCCCGCACGAAGGAATCCTCTCCACGCACGAAGTTCAGATCGCACGCCCACAACAGCCGGTCGTAATCGTCCTGAGTGGAGAACGGGATCACGTTGAGCGTGAGCGCCCCGTCCTGCACACATGCCCCGACCGGCAGCTCGTTTCGTCCAAAGTGGCGGGCAATGTCCGGCAGGACACGCCCCTCCGGCACCAGCACCTCGATTGCCCGGTCACCTTCGGCCCAGCGCCTCAACAGCTCGCCGATGAGCGGCTGCTCATAGGCGAAAAGCGAGATCACGAGTGCATCGGCGCGTGGCGTACGACCCAGCCGGGTGCGCAGCCAGTCATCACGGCTCGCAGGGGCCGCCTGGAAGGCGGTACGGCGCTCGATCAGGCAAGGCTCTCGCAGCAAACCACCGCTGCCGTCCGTAAAACCGGGAAAGAAAAAATGCCGGATAAGCGGCAGTGAAGGATGTGGCGAAGGCAGGCGGTGGCAACCCTCGATCCATTGTTCCGCACTCAGATACTCGAGATTGATCCAGACCGGAGGCGGTCGCCGTGCAGCCATCTCCTCGAGTGCCTGCTGCGGCAGTTCGCAGGCGAAGGCCTCGATGACCACGTCGTCCTTGCCGACATCACTGAACGGCGGCACCCAGCGCCGCACCAGAACCCCTTCAAGTTGCTGCGCATCATTCTGTGGCGACAGCGCCGGACACAGTCGGTGCAGGGTTTCGAGATCGTCCAGCCACAGCGTCACATGGCGTTCATGGTGCATTGCAAGAACGCGTGCCAGGCGCCAGCAGACCCCGATATCCCCGAAGTTATCCACAACCCGGCAGAAGATGCTCCAGCGCAGGCAATGACGTCCGGCAGGGCTGATCACACCTTACTCCAGGAGTCTTTCAACACGTCTGAAGGCCTTGTTTATATTGGGCTTTGAACAAATTACCGAATTCTGAAATACATGTCGAAAGTAATATTTGGAACGTCAGCGCAAGAGAAACACGATTTCCAGACTCGTCACGGGACGGGAAGTCAACAGATTTGTCCACAGACGTGCATTGGCCACAAAACGGTGCATCCGCATGCACTTCGAGCGGGCACGCAGATCACAGCGGGTCGAAACGGGCAAGTGCAGCCAGATCGTCCGCCGTCATCCAGCGCCAGTCTCCGGCAACCAGATCATCCGGCAGGGACAGACCTCCAACCGAACGGCGATGGAGGGCCTCGACCCTGTTTCCGGCCGCCGCGATCATGCGACGCACCTGGTGATACTTGCCTTCGGTTACGACAAGTTCGAGCGTGTGATCACCGGTAGCCTCGCAAGCCTGCGCCCGGATCTCCGCGGGCTCGTCATTGAGCTGCACACCCTGACGCAGGGCAGACAACATGGCATCACTGACCGGATGACGCAGGCCGACCTCGTAACATTTCGGGATGCGCTTCTTGCCCGAACTCCAGCTGTGGATGAACTGGCCATCATCCGACAGCAGCAACAGACCGGTGGTATCCACGTCCAGACGGCCAACCGACTGCACGTCCCTGCGCGCAAACTGCGGCGGCAACAGCTCGTAGATCGAACGATGATGCTGCGGCTGACGCGAGCACTCGTAATCGAGCGGCTTGTGCAACATCAGGTAGACGTGTTCGTGCCAGGGCCAGACCTCGCCATCGACGACGAATTCCAGGCCTTGCGGGTCGAACTCGGCAAAAGGGTCCTCAACGGTTTCTCCGCCGATCTCTACCAGACCGGCGCGCACGATGGCGCGACACTCGCGCCGACTGCCGAAACCCTGGGTTTGCAGGATGCGTTCTAGTTTCATGGCAGCAAGTGTATCGCGCGCACCACGGAACAACATCTGTATGCGCTGTGCGCAGGTTGTGGACAAGGCGGTCAGAATCCCGGCTGACGAAAACCGGTCACAATCCCCACACAGTCACACCACTGCTTACCCACCGTGTTACGTCAACCGGATGTGATTGATCCAGTGAAGTTTTATCAGCTTGTCCACAGATGTTGCCCGAGCATCTTTATTACTCTTATCTTTAAGAAGTAAACATCAACAACAAACCATCCTGCACGCCTGAGACGGTTTCCTGACAGCCGGGGATGCCTGCTAGAGTGCACGCCAGCCGTTCTGGAGCCTGCAGCTTGAAGTTCGAACACATCGTGATCGTCAACGATCCGGACAATCCCCTGATCGAGGATTTGAGCCGCGAGGAGCTGTGGTTCGGTCTGTTGTGCCGGGTCGAGAATCCCCTGCCGTTCCTTCCCGGCCTCGAAGCCTGTTCGGTTCTGGAACGAAGCGAACACGGCGTGCTGCGCGAACTCGATTTCGGGCAGTTGTGCATTCGTGACCGGGTCACGATCGAGCCCATGGCTGCCGTCACGTTCGAAGCCGAGCAGAGCGAAGCGCATGCGGGGGGCACGCTCACCATCCGCATCGAGGAACCGGTCAGCGGACAGCTGGTGCTGCGTTTCACCTACCGCACCACGCAGGCCGAGCGCGAAGATGGCAGCACGATGTACGCAGATCTCGTCAGATCTGCTTACCAGCAGTCGGACATCGATACCGTTCGCATCATTCGTGACATCGTTTCCACTCGGCGCATGCAGTAACATCGGTCTCCCGCCGTTCGGGCGGGAGCGTTCACAACCGGAAAATCTTCATGTGGTTCAGGAATCTTCAGCTCTATCGTCTGCCGTCGCCGTGGAACATCGACGCCGAGGCTCTCCAGCAACAGCTTTCCCGACGGGCATTCCAGCCTTGCGGCAGTCAGGACCAGGAAAGCCGTGGCTGGGTTTCGCCCTGTGGTGACGACCGCCTGGTGCATCGTGTAGGCGACCAATGGCTGATCGCACTCGGCTTCGAACAGCGTCTGCTGCCGGCTTCGGTGGTGAAGCAGGAAGCCGAGGAACGCGCCGAACTGATTGCCGCCGATCAGGGATACAAACCCGGTCGCAAGCAGATGAAGGAACTGCGTGAGCAGATCCTGCAGGAATTCCTGCCCAGGGCGTTCACGCGCCGCAGGAAGGTCTATGCATGGATCGACCCGGTCGGGGGGTGGCTGGGCATCGATGCGCCCAGCCAGACCCGTGCGGAAGACGTGCTGGGGGCATTGCGCGACTCGCTCGATGCCTTGCCGCTGGCACTGTTGCGTACCGAACGCTCACCGGCTTCCGCGATGGCCGATTGGCTGGCCGGAGGCGAGGCACCAGCGGGTTTCAGCATTGATCTGGATTGCGAGCTGCGCTCGATCACCGAGAGCAAGGCTGTCGTGCGTTATGTCAATCATGTGCTCGACGGAGAGGAGATTCGCGGCCACCTCGCGGCCGGCAAGATGCCGACGCGGCTGGCACTGACCTTCGATGACCGCATCAGCTTCGTGCTGACCGAGAAACTCGAGATCAAGCGTCTGGGCTTCCTCGACGTGGTCAAGGAAAAGGTCGAGGATTCCGGTGCCGAGGATGCGCAGGCGATGTTCGACGCCTCCTTTGCGCTGATGACCGGTGAACTGGCACGGCTGCTGCCGGAGCTGATGGATGCGCTGGGCGGCGAGCTGGAAGCGGAGAAGCCGTCGAACGAAGGGGCTTTGGCCACTTCGGATTCGTCCACCACTCCGCCGTGGGAAGCGGCTGTCTAGGCGGCAGGACGGAAACGATCGCAGATGCCGTATGCCCTGCGTACATCTCTGTGTTTGCGGAGAACCGGACAAGTCTGCCAGCTCAGGACGTGAATGCCTGAAGGCCGGTGATGGCGCGTCCGAGGATCAATGCGTGGATGTCGTGCGTACCTTCGTAGGTATTCACCACTTCCAGATTCAGCATGTGACGGATCACCGGATACTCGTCCGAAATGCCGTTTCCGCCCAGCATGTCGCGCGCACTGCGGGCGATTTCCAGCGCCTTGCCGCATGAATTGCGCTTCATGATCGAAGTCAGCTCCACCGCAGCCGTGCCTTCCTCGCGCATGCGCCCGAGTCGCAGACAGCCCTGCAGACCGAGCGCGATTTCGGTCAGCATGTCGGCAAGTTTCTTCTGTACCAGCTGATTGGCGGCCAGCGGTCGGCCGAACTGGTGGCGTTCAAGCACGTAGTCGCGCGCCGTGCGGTAGCAGGTCTCGGCGGCGCCG
>JBFHJY010000013.1:0-15229 GCA_041595655.1 Azoarcus sp. | reverse complement strand
GTGGCGGACTGGCGGGCATTGTCGGACTCGCCCGACCATCCCTTGCTCAACCGTGCCATCTACAGTGCCTATCCCCCCGGGTCGACCTTCAAGCCGTTCATGGCCCTGGCGGGTCTGGAGTCGGGCAAACGGGAAGCAGAGCAGCGCTTCAACAACCAGGGGGTGTTCACCTTCTATGGCCAGCGCATGCTGGACCGCAAATCCAGATGTCAGCATGGCGTGGATCTGCATGTCAGCCTCACGTATTCCTGCAACACCTATTACTACGAACTGGCCGACGAGCTGGGGATCCAGGCCATTGCCGACTTCATGGCTCCGTTCGGCTTCGGCCGGCGCACCGGCATCGACATTCCCGGCGAGGCGGCCGGTGTGCTGCCCTCACCGCAATGGAAGCGCGAGCGCTTCAGGACGCGTGAGCATCAGCAGTGGTATGGCGGCGAGACGATTTCGGTGGGCATCGGACAGGGCTACACCGCCTTTACGCCCATCCAGCTCGCGCATGCGCTGACCATCCTGCTCAACGACGGGGAGGTCCGGCCTCCGCATCTGGTGCGTCGCATCGTCAACGGACTCGATGGCCGCATCATCGACGCCGGCCCGGCGCCAGGGCTGGCGGTCAGGCTTGATCCGCAGAACACCCAGGCCGTGCGCAACGCCATGGTCGACGTCACCAAGATCGGCACTGCGCGGGCAGTCTTCGCCGATGCGCCCTATGACGCCGGCGGCAAGACCGGCACGGCCCAGGTGTATTCCCTGCGGGGCCAGAAGTACGTCGAGGACGAGGTGGCCGAGCGCCTGCGCGACCATTCCTGGTTCATCGGATTCGCGCCCGCCGAAAACCCGAGGATCGCGGTGGTGGTACTGGTCGAGAATGGCGGTTTCGGTTCGATCGCGGCCGCGCCGGTGGCGCGCAAGGTCTTCGATCACCATCTGCTGGGCGGAGCACTGGCCGGACAGGCGCCCGAATCCGGTGCGGCGCTTGCCGGGGAGTCCGGGCAATGAGTGGTCGTTTCAATCCGTTGCTGCTGTTGCGTGCGCTGCTGCGGCCGATCGATTTCAGCCTGTTGCTGATCCTGGGCCTGCTGTTTGCCTATGGGTGGGTGTTGATGAGCAGCGCTTCGCCCGAGCGTCTGCCGACCCTGCGTGTCCATATGATGATTGCGCTCGGGGTGATGTGGGTGGTGGCGGCGGTGCCGGTGCAGCGCCTGCTGTCGCTCGCCGTGCCGCTGTATCTGGCCGGAGTGGGGTTGCTGGTCGGGGTGCTGTTGTTCGGCGAGACGTCCAAGGGTGCGCAGCGCTGGCTCGATCTGGGCGTGGTGCGCCTGCAGCCCTCGGAGATCATGAAGATTGCCACGCCGTTGATGCTGGCCTGGTACTTCCATACGCGGGACGGCATGATCGGGCTTGCCGACTACCTCGCGGCGGCGGTGCTGCTGGCGGTGCCGCTGGGGCTGATCGTCGTGCAGCCGGACCTTGGAACCAGTCTGCTGGTGGCGGCCGCCGGGCTTTACGTGATCTTCTTCGCCGGCCTGTCTTGGAAGCTGATCGTGCCGGTGTTCGTCGTGGCGGTGGTCGGCATCGGCCTGCTGGTCGGCTTCGGTGATCAGCTGTGTCAGCCCGGCGTCGACTGGCAGGTGCTGCGTGACTACCAGAAGCAGCGGGTGTGCACGCTGCTCGATCCGAATCAGGACCCGCTTGGACGCGGCTTCCATACCATTCAGTCGTCCATCGCGATCGGATCGGGCGGGCTGTGGGGCAAGGGCTGGATGGATGGCACGCAGACTCATCTGGCGTTCATTCCGGAGCGCCACACCGACTTCATCTTCGCTGTGCTGGCCGAGGAGTTCGGCCTTGTCGGTGCGTTGGTGCTGATCGCGCTGTATCTGCTGTTGATCCTGCGCGGGCTGAGCATTGCCGCGCGCGCGTCGATGCCGGGCGCGCGTCTGCTGGCCGGGGCGCTGACGATGATCGTTTTTACGTATGTTTTCGTGAACATCGGCATGGTCAGCGGTATCCTTCCGGTGGTTGGCGTACCGTTGCCTTTCCTCAGTTACGGCGGCACCGCACTCGTGACACTGTGCATCGGCATGGGTATGCTCATGAGCGTTGCACGCAGCCGCCGAATGCCCAAGGACTGATTCATTCGCATGACTTCGAACCCGACCTCCCGTCCGCTTTCTTCCTGCTGGCTGCTCGCCGCACTGGTGTTGATGCTGTCGGCATGCAGCTCGCGCCCTGTTCAGGAGAGCGCCGAGGCACCGGACGCCAAGCCGCCGGCCCGCGCAGTCAAGTCGGCGGCCGCGCCGAAGATGGTCCCGGCCGTGCAGGGCGGTGGTTATTATCTGGACGACGGTCCGCATGCGATGGTGCCGGCGGATCTGGATGAGGCACCTGATGCGGTGCCCCGCATCGAGCCGATCTACCCGCCGTCGCTGCGGCCCTATACGGTGAAGGGACAGCGTTTCGTGCCGATGACTGCACGACACCCCTATCGTGAGCGCGGTCACGCCAGCTGGTACGGACGCAAGTTTCACGGTCGCCTCACCGCCATCGGCGAGGTCTACGACATGTACGAGATGACGGCAGCGCATCCGACCTTGCCGCTGCCCAGTTATGCACGTGTCACCCACGTCGGGAATGGCCGCTCGGTGATCGTGCGCGTCAATGACCGCGGCCCCTTCCTGCGCGGGCGGCTGATCGATCTGTCATATGCGGCGGCCAATCGGCTGGGCTACATCAATGCCGGCAGCGCCGAGGTCGAGGTCGAACTGCTTACCCCGGAGGTCATCGCGGCGATGACCGAGGAGCGCCGTGAGTCGCGTGCCGTCGTCGCGCAGATGCCCTCTCCGATGCTGCCCCAGCCGATCGAGGTCACGCGTGCGGCGTCGCCCGACGGCAACGGCGCGGGCGCCTACCTGCAGCTCGGCGCCTTTGCGACTCCGGCCAATGCGGCGGGCATGATGCAGCGCGTGCGCGAGAAGACCGACATGCTTGCCGAACAGATGCATGTGCTCGACGATGATGGCCGTTACCGGCTGCAGATCGGTCCCTTCCCGTCGATCGAGGAAGCGCGCAAGGCGGCCGGTCACATCGTGATGTTGCTCGAAGTCCAGCCCTACCTCGTGATGCGTTGAACCTTGCCGCGCCGGGCGCGGTCTTTCGTTTCGCCAGCCGCAGCGGCTGCTCCCGTTTCTTTCAAATCCGCCGGATTCCACACACAGGTCGTCATGCGTTTCCTTCTAGCACTGCTCTGCGTTCTGCTCCCCGTCGTCGCTTCTGCCCAGGTTCCGCCGCCGCCGACGCTGGCTGCCAATGCCTGGTTGCTGGTCGATCATGAAACCGGCCAGAGCCTGGTTTCGCACAAGGGCGATGAACGCATCGAGCCGGCTTCGCTGACCAAGCTGATGACGGCCTACATCACCTTCTCGGCGATCAGGGCCGGCAACCTGACGCCGGAAGAAACGGTGCAGGTCTCCGAGAAGGCATGGCGCATGACCGGTTCGCGCATGTTCATCGAGCCGAACCGGCCGGTGACGGTCGAGCAGCTCATCCGCGGCATGATCGTGCAGTCCGGTAACGATGCCTGCGTGGCGCTGGCCGAGCGTATCGCCGGTTCCGAGGAAGCCTTCGTGCACATGATGAATCGCGAGGCCGAGCGCCTTGGCATGAAGAACACGCGTTTTGCCAACTCATCCGGCCTGCCTGATCCCGAGCTGTACACCACCGCCAACGATCTCGCACTGCTCGCTTCCGCGTTGATCCGCGAGTTTCCGGAGTACTACCGCATCTACTCCGAGCGCGAATACACCTACAACGACATCACCCAGCCCAATCGCAACCGTCTGCTGTGGCTGGATTCGACCGTCGACGGCATGAAGACCGGCTACACCAGTGCCGCCGGTTACTGCCTGGTTTCGTCGGCGGTGCGCGGGCCGCGCCGGCTGATCTCCATCGTGCTGGGTGCAGAGTCCGAGTCGGCGCGGGCGCAGGAATCACTCAAGTTGCTCAACTACGGTTTCCAGTTCTTCGACACGGTGCGCCTGTATCAGGCCGGTCAGGAGCTTTCGCGCGTCAAGGTGTGGAAAGGCGAGGTGGATGAGGTTCCGGTCGGATTCGACGAGGATGTCCTGCGCTCCATGCCCAAGGGTCAGGCGGACCGTATCGATGCCTCCTTCGAAAGCCGCCAGCCCGTGCTTGCGCCGATCGAGCGCGGCCAGGACGTCGGCACGCTGACGCTGACGGTGGATGGTCAGGAGGTCGGCAAGTATCCGGTCGTGGCGCTGGAAGAGGTCAAGATCGGCGGTTTCTTCAGCCGTCTGTGGGATGCCCTGGTGTTGTGGATCAAGAGCCTGTGAGCATCTGCTTCCTGAACGGTGACTTCGTGCCGCGCGCCGAGGCGCGCATCTCGCCGCTCGACCGTGGTTTCCTGTTCGGCGACGGCGTATATGAAGTGATCCCGGTGTACGGCAGACGCCCGTTCCAGCTGGCCGCGCACATCGCGCGGCTGGAGAGATCGCTGGCCGGCATCCAGGTCAGCAACCCCTGCACTTCGGCCGAGTGGGCAGAGCTGGTCAAACGCCTGGTCGAAGCCCAGCCGTGGCCCGATCAGGCGATCTACCTGCAGGTCACGCGCGGCGCCAACGCGGTGCGCAACCATGCCTTCCCCAGGGATGTGCCGCCCACCGTGTTCATGATGGCCGACCCGCTCTCAGCGGTGCCGGACGAGCAGATGAACAACGGCGTGGCGGCCGTCAGCGCCGTCGACAACCGCTGGCTGCGCTGCGACCTGAAGACCACCGCGCTGCTCGCCAACTGCCTGCTGCGCCAGCTCGCCGTCGAGCAGGGCTGCGCCGAGACGGTGCTGTTCCGCGACGGCTTCCTCACCGAGGGCAGCGCTTCGAACATCTTCGTCGTGAAGGACGGCGTGCTGCTGGCTCCGCCCAAGAGCCATCTGATGCTGCCCGGCATCACCTACGACGTGGTGCTCGAGCTGGCGCGTCAGCACGGTCAGCCGTTCGAGGTGCGCGACATCGCCGAGGACGAGGTGCGCCGCGCGGATGAGCTGTGGCTGACCTCCTCCACCAAGGAAGTCCTGCCGATCACGCGCTTCGACGGCCAGCCGGTCGGCAACGGCCGGCCCGGCCCGGTCACCCTGAAGCTGCATGGCTGGTACCAGCTTGCCAAGGCTGGCGGAGAGCTTGCATGAGCGCCGGACGTGAAACCCTGATCGAATTCCCGTGCGACTTTCCCATCAAGATCATGGGTGCGCGGGTCGAAGGCTTCGCGCAGACGGTGGTCGAAGTCGTGCTGCGTCACGACGAAGGCTTCGACGCCGCAACCGTCGAGATGCGCCCGTCGAGCAAGGGCAACTACCTGGCGCTGACCTGCACCGTCCGCGCGGTGTCGCAGGAGCAGCTCGACGCGCTGTACCGCGAGCTTTCCTCGCACCCGATGGTCAAGGTCGTGCTGTGAGCGAGGCCGTGCTCGAGCGACCGGGGCTGCTCGTCAAACGCCCGGGCCGTGTCGGCTACGAAACTGCGTGGGAAGCCATGCGCGCCTTTACCTCCGAGCGCGGGCCGGACACGCCGGACGAGATCTGGCTGGTCGAGCATCCTCCCGTATACACGCTGGGCCAGGCCGGCAAGCCCGAACACCTGCTGCGCAGCAGCGACATTCCGCTGGTGAAATCCGACCGTGGCGGCCAGATCACCTACCACGGCCCCGGTCAGCTGGTGGCCTATCTGCTGATCGATCTGACACGGCGTGGGTTCAAGGTGCGCCAGCTGGTCGCCGTCATGGAGCAGGCGTTGATCGACTGCCTCGCCGAATACGGCATCCATGCCGAACGCGTGGCCGGTGCGCCCGGCGTGTACGTGGATGGCGCCAAGATCGCCGCCCTCGGGCTGCGCGTGCGTAACGGGCGCAGCTATCATGGCCTGTCGTTGAACGTGGACATGGATCTGGCGCCGTTCTCGCGGATCAACCCCTGCGGCTACGAGGGCCTGAAGACCACGCAGCTGGCCGATTTCGGCGTGCAAGACAGCCTTGATGCGGTCGGTGCGCGCCTGCTGGGACATCTGCAGAGGCTGTTGCCGTAGGGCAGATAAGCGCAGCGCATCTGCCATTCGACCTTGCAACTTGATGCGCGGTATTGTCAGATGCGCGCCTGCGGCGCTTATCTGACCTACTTGAACCGCGGCTACCGCCGCAAGCAATACGACCGACCCCATCCGGGCCGGGTCGTGTGAAACGGAAGCCCGGAAGCCCAGAAGGAAGCCCGATGGAAACCACCTCCCGCAAGCAGCGTGGCGCCGACAAGACCGCCCGCATCCCGATCAAGATCGTGCCGGCCGAACGCCTCAAGAAGCCGGACTGGATCCGCATCCGCCTCGGCTCGGGCGCCGAGGTCGAGCGCTTCAACGAGATCAAGGACACGCTGCGCGAGCACAAGCTGCACACGGTGTGCGAGGAAGCCTCCTGCCCCAACATCCACGAATGTTTCGGCAAGGGCACGGCGACCTTCATGATCATGGGCGACATCTGCACGCGGCGCTGCCCGTTCTGCGACGTCGGCCACGGCCGTCCCGAAGCGCTCGACGCCAACGAGCCGGCCAACCTTGCGCGGACCATTGCCGCGATGCGGCTGAACTACGTGGTGATCACCTCGGTGGATCGTGACGATCTGCGCGATGGCGGTGCGCAGCATTTCGTCGAGTGCATCCGCGCCACGCGCGAGGCCTCACCCAGGACCACCATTGAAGTGCTGGTGCCGGATTTCCGTGGTCGCATGGAAGTCGCGCTGGAGATCTTCGATCAGGCGCCGCCCGACGTCATGAACCACAACCTCGAGACCGTGCCGCGCCTGTACAAGCAGGCCCGCCCGGGTTCGGATTATGCGTATTCGCTGCGGCTGCTGAAGGAATTCAAGGCGCGCCACCCGGACGTGCCGACCAAGTCCGGGCTGATGGTGGGGCTGGGCGAGACCGACGAGGAAATCCTCGAAGTGCTGAAAGACCTGCGCGCGCACGACGTAGACATGCTGACCATCGGCCAGTACCTGCAGCCCTCGGCCGGCCATCTGCCGGTGCTGCGCTATGTGCATCCGGACACCTTCGCGATGTTCGAGCGCGAGGCGCTGGCGATGGGCTTCCGCAACGCAGCCTGTGGTCCGATGGTGCGTTCAAGCTACTGGGCGGACCAGCAGGCGCACGGCGCCGGCGTGGTGTGACAGCTTTGCGCCGCCCGGTTATCTGAACACGCGCTCTTCGCGTTCGTGCCGCTCCTGCTCCTCGATGGACAGGGTGGCGGTCGGGCGGGCGAGCAGGCGGCGCAGGCCGATGGGCTCGCCGGAGGCTTCGCAGTAGCCGTAGGTGCGGTTGGCGATGCGGTCGAGCGCGCCGTCGATCTTGCGCAACTGCTTGCGTTCGCGATCGCGGATGCGCTGTTCCAGCACGTGTTCCTCTTCCTGCGTGGCGCGGTCGGCCTCGTCAGGAGTGGCCTCGGTCTCCCGCAGGTGCGAGATGGTGGTCTGACCGTTCTCGAAGATTTCCTCGCGCATGCGTTCGAGCAGCGCGCGGAAGAACTCGAGCTGGCGCGTGTTCATGTAGTCGTCTTCCGGCATCGCGAGGAGTTCTGCCTCGGTCAGCGGCCGCTCTTCCGTCTTGGGCTTGGCTTTCATGCGACTGCTCCTGCAGGGTACGAACGTCGTTGCCGCATCATACGGCCAGAACGGTGGCCAGGGGCAAGTTGTGGATGCCATGCCACACTGCCCGCTTCGGGTAGAATCGGAACGCTGCCGCCTGCGGGCGGCAGCGTCTTTCCAAGGGCGCGCTGCCACCCGCCACGGCGCTTCCCGCCAGCGTGTGCGGGAGCGCGCCCCTGTCCCGTCCGGAGTCCATGTCAGACCATCTCAACGCCCCGCAGCGCGAAGCCATCCGCTACCTCGACGGCCCCTGTCTGGTGCTGGCCGGCGCAGGCAGCGGCAAGACGCGCGTGATCACGCACAAGATCGCGTGGCTGGTCGAGGAATGCGGCATCAGTCCGGCCAACATCGCCGCCATCACCTTCACCAACAAGGCGGCGAAGGAGATGCAGGAACGCGTCGCGCATCTCATGGGCGGGCGCACGCCGAAGGGGCTGACGGTGTGCACCTTTCACGCGCTGGGCGTGCGCATCATCCGCCAGGAAGCGCAGCACTGCGGGCTCAAGCCGCAGTTCTCGATCCTCGACGCGGCGGACACGGTGCAGATCGTGTCGGATGTGGCCAAAAGTGCCGACAAGGCCATCGCCAAGCAGATGCAGTGGCAGATCTCGTCGTGGAAGAACGCCATGATCCCGCCCGAGCAGGCCGCGCAGCTTGCCGACAACGAAATCGCCGCGGCTGCGGCCGTGGCCTATGCCGAGTACGAGCGCACCCTGCGCGCGTATCAGGCGGTCGATTTCGATGACCTCATCGCCTTGCCGGTACGGCTGTTCGAGGAAAACGAGGAAGTCCGCACGCGCTGGCAGAACCGCCTGCGCTACCTGCTCATCGATGAATACCAGGACACCAACCGCGCCCAGTACCGGCTGCTGCGCCAGCTGTCGGACCTGCGAGGCGCATTCACCGCGGTCGGTGACGATGATCAGGCCATCTACGCCTGGCGCGGTGCGGACGTCGAGACCCTGCGCCTGCTGCAGCAGGACTATCCGAAGCTCAGGGTGGTCAAGCTGGAGCAGAATTACCGCTCCTCGGCACGCATCCTGCACGCGGCCAACACGCTGATCGCCAACAACGACAAGTTGTTCGAGAAGCGGCTATGGTCCGAGCACGGACCCGGCGAGCAGATCGTCGCGCTGTCGTGCCGGGACGGTGAGCATGAAGCCGAATCGGTGGCGATGAAGATCTCTGCCCACCGCTTCCAGCATCGCACGCGCTTTGCCGATTACGCCGTGCTGTATCGCGGCAACCACCAGGCGCGCGTCATCGAGCAGCAGCTGCGCAACCACCGCATTCCCTATGTCATCTCCGGCGGCCAGTCCTTCTTCGACAAGGCCGAGATCCGCGACCTCATTGCCTGGCTGCGGCTGCTGGTGAACGAGGATGATGACCTGGCCTTCATCCGTGCCATCACCACGCCGCGCCGCGGTGTCGGCGCTGCCACACTGGAGGCGCTCGGAAACTATGCCGGCCAGCGCCATGTGAGCCTGTTCGCGGCAGTGTTCGAGGAGGGGGTGAGCGAGCATCTGAACACCCGCCAGCTCGATCTGGTGCGCGAGTTCGCGGCGTACATCAACAGCCTGCGCCATCGCGCGCCGCGCGAACCGGCCGGTGCGTTGCTCGAGGAACTGCTCGCCACCATCCGTTACGAAGCCTGGCTGTACGAACACCACGACGGCCGTGAGGCCGAGAGCAAGTGGAGCAACGTGCGCGACTTCGTCGAATGGCTGGCGCGCAAGGGCGACGAGGACGGCAAGGACCTGCTTGAACTGACGCAGACCATCGCGCTGATTTCGATGCTGGACAAGGACGACCCCGATTTCGACGGCGTCCAGCTCGCCACGCTGCACGCATCCAAGGGGCTGGAGTTTCCGCACGTGTTCCTGATCGGCGTGGAGGAAGGCCTGCTGCCGCACCAGTCGAGCATCGACGAGGACAAGATCGAGGAAGAGCGTCGCCTGATGTACGTCGGCATCACTCGCGCGCAGCGCAGCCTGACCATCAGCTGGTGCGAGCGACGCAAGGCCGGCAAGGAGTGGCGACGTTGCGAGCCATCGCGCTTCATCGAGGAGATGGGCGAGGACGTGAAGGTCGGCGGGCGCAAGTCGAAAGAGCCGCTCGACCGCGAGGAAGGCCGGGCCCGTGCGGCCGCGCTGCAGGCCATTTTCCGGAAACGCGACTGAACAAAGCAGAAGGGCGGCACAGGCCGCCCTTCTTTCGTCACATTGCCGTGAGCCGGCCTTACTCGCTGAAGCTGCCGCCGCTCTGGTTGGCCATGTGGATGACGGCGCGACGTACCTCGTCGTCCGTCAGGTTGGGGTTGCCACCACGCGGCGGCATCGCGCCGACGCCCTCGATGGCGATCTTCACCATCGAATCCAGGCCCTTGGCGATGCGCGGCGCCCAGGCGGCGTTGTCGCCGGTCTTCGGCGAGCCTGCGACACCGGACGAGTGGCAGGCGGCGCAGACCGAGGTGTATACCGTCTGGCCGTCACGGTCACCGGCGCCTTCATCGGCCGCCGCGACCTTCAGTTCGACACGCGCCACCGGCTGGATCAGCGTGGCGGTTTCCTCGTGATCGATCTGCGGCTTGTCGCTGCAGGCCGCAACCACCAGCGCGAGCAGCGCGACGGCGGGCAGGGCGAAGCGGCGTTGCTGCATCAGGGCAGCCGGGGTGCGGGTGTTCGACATGCTGAATCCTTTTCGCGAGAAGGGGCAAAACGCGAATTATAGCGACAGCAAGGCGTTTTGTGGCCCGCGCAGATGGACGGCCCGGTACTTCGGGTATATCCTTGCGCCCCTCGCGTCGAGTACACTTGATGCCAAGCGCCTGTAGCTCAGCTGGATAGAGTACTGCCCTCCGAAGGCAGGGGTCGTGCGTTCGAATCGCGCCAGGCGCGCCATGTTTCAACGGGTCAGATCCGTCAGGGTCTGGCCCGTTTTCGTTGGTCCTTCCGCTCCTCGTGCAGCACTGCTGCGGGCGTCGACGTTGCAGTCCTCCGGTTCGGTTGCTGATTCCGAGAGAAACGTCAGGACAACTGCTATTGTGATCATCAGGTTGTCGTGTCCACCAGCATCTCCGATGCCGGTCCTGCAGATACGGCCCGAGCCCCGAGGGGGGTGTGATGAAGATCAGCAGATCGGGTTTCACGATGCTCCTCTGCGCGACCGCACTTCATGCGGCAGCGCAGCCGGTGACGAGTGGTGCGGCGCCGGAGGTCGCTTCTTCGCCAGCGTCGGCCGGGACCGCGGCGACGCTGGCGGAGCCGGCGGCCGCGCGGCTTTCCGTCGGCAGTTTTGCCCTGTATCCCGAGTTGCGCTTTGCCGTGACCCGCGACGACAACATCTACGCGGCGCGACGTGACGAGGCGCGCGACACGGTGTCCACGGTGTCGCCTTCGGTCGCCATCGAATCCGACTGGCAGCGGCACGCGCTGAATTTCAGCGCCGGCGCTGACATCGACCGGTATCGTGATTATCGGGACGAGAACGTCACTGACTACTGGTTGGGCTTCGATGGTCGCTTCGACCTGACCGAACGCACCAACATCTTCGGCGGTGCCCGCCGCAGCCGGGATCATGAAGACCGCTTCACGCCGGGCGCCCTGAGTCCGTCGATACAGCGCGAGCCCACCCGATTCCATCGTGACGAGGCGCACCTCGGCATTGCGTCCGAGATCGGCCAGTGGCGTCTGCGCGCCGGCGGGACTTACGACCGCTTCGACTTCCGCGACGGGCGCAGCGTGACCGGCGGCTCGATCGACAACGAATACCGCGATCACACGATGCGTTCGCTCGGCCTGCGGCTGGGGTATGCGCTCGCGTCGGGCCACGAGATCTTTGCCCAGTACGCGACCGACCGGCGGTCGTATGACCGGAGCGTGCCGGGAACGAACTTCGACCGCGGTTCCGATGGCTATCGTGCGGCGCTCGGCGTGAACATCCGGGCGCCGAAACAACGTCTGTCGGCGGAGCTCTTCGCGGGCGTGCTGCGCCAGGATTTCGACCATCGTGCGTTCTCCAGCGTGTCGAGCCCCTACTTCGGCGGCTTTGTCGTCTGGCGACCCGCGCCGGCCGTCGCCGTGACGGGCTTCGTCGATCGGACCCTGGGGGAAACGACGGTCAACGAGGACGGCCGCTATGCGTCGAGCAGTCTCGACACGACCTGGGGCGTCGGTGTCGAGCGGGGCCTCGGCGACCGCATGGTGGTGTCCGCCCGCGCTGCTCGCACGCGCAGCGATTATCAGGACTTCGACCGCTCTGACAGGGTCCTGGATGCCAGCGTGGGGCTGCGCTACTACTTTTCGCCGAGCGTTTATCTGGATAGCGAGCTGAGGTGGCTGGACCGCTGGTCGAATGACATCGAGGCGCGCTACACGCGCAGCCAGATCATGTTCAGCATCGGCTATGCGCCGGGTGCGAAGAAAAACCCCGTCCTCGGACAAAGCCGGCTGATGGTCGCCGACGGTCTGCTGGCGCATTCACCCGGAGGCTTCTATGCGGGTGCGGCGCTGGGCGTGGACGCGCTCCACACCACGACTTCCGGCGAACGTGGTGGCGAGGGCAGTGATCGCGCCGGCATGGGCGACAGTGGCCTCGGCGGGGCGGTGTTTGCAGGCTATGACTTCGTTCATGGGCGCTGGCATTTCGGGCCGGAGATCGAGCTCGCGAACTCCCGCGCCGACGGGTCGCACAGCAAGGGCTAGGACACCAGCCGGACTTCGAGCGTCGACAAGGGGCGCGGCTACGGGGTCGGTCTGCGCCTCGGCTATCTGGTGGATAACGGGGTGCTGATGTACACCCGCCTGGGGGCCGTGCGCACCCGCTTCAACACCTATTACACCCAGAACGACTTCCGCTCCGGCGCCTATGACCGCAGCGAAACACAAAGCGGCAAGCGTATCGGCGTCGGCATGGACATTCCGACCGGTGCCCACACCTTCGCCCGTCTCGAATACGTGTATGGCGATTACGGCAGCAGCAGCGTGCCCTATCGCAACCCCGACCTTTCGCAGGAGCGATTCGATACGCGCGAGGCCCTCTTCAGGCTCGGGCTCGGCTGGAAATTCGGCGGCACGGGTTCGGCCACAGCGCCGGCCCGCCCTGCGGTAAGCGGTTTCTATGCCGGAGCGCATGTCGGTCACGGCGCGCTCGAATCGCGGCTGTCCGGCCGTCACACGGATCAGGATGCTGCGCCGTTTTCCCTGCCGTTCTCCGGGGATTTTGGCGACCTTGCTTCGGTCCTGGGCCTATATGCCGGCTACGGACGCAACTTCGGACGCTGGTACGGCGGCCTGGAGCTCGAGGCGGACGCATCGCACCTGGGCTGGCGGCATGAGCGTGAGGTTCGCGGCGCGGGCGGGCGCGATTTCTCGGTCGACATGAAGGGTGGCTACGGCGCTGCGGTGAGGCTTGGCTACACACTGCGCAACGGCAGCCTGCTGTATGCGCGGGTCGGTGCGGTGCGGACGCGTTTCGAGACGACCTGGGCCAAGGGCAACAACCCCGATGCCAACGTCGATCGCAGCGAGCGGGTGGACGGTGTGCGCTTCGGTATCGGTGCCGAAGTGCCGCTCTCCGACGACACCTTCGTGCGACTCGACTACAGCCGCACGCGCTATGACACCGTCCGTTTCACGACGACCCACGGCAACCCGGACCAGATGGATTTTTCCAGTCGCGCCAACCTCTTCCGGATCGGCTTGGGGGTGCGTTTCTGAAGCGCACGTAATCGTTGTTGACGTTCCTTGCGTGGGATCTATATTAGAAATGTCTGATTCTATCGGCCGCGGTTCCTGCGGCCCAATCTGCAGCACCGACACTGGAAAGGGGCATCAAATGGAAACGAGACCACGCAATATCCGCAATCTCCTCGTTGCAGGTGGAGCGCTGTGCACTGCGCTGATGGTGCCTGCGATCGTGTCAGCGCCCGATGCGGGTGGATTGGCGTTCATTCCTTCAGCTCACGCTGCAAAAGACGGTGCAGGCGGTAGTGGTAGCGGTGGGCAGGGTGGTCAGCATGGGCAGGGCGGATCGTCCGCGAGCGGAGGGCAGGGCGGCAAGGGCAGTTCGGTCGACCGCAAGGTGTTCCGCACCCTCGTCGATGATGTCAGTGACCGGCCTGATTGGGCCGGGGTCAAGGGTGGCAAGGCCGGTGGTGGCGGCAAGCCTGTCGGCGCCGGGGACAAGAAAGGCGATCTCTACGGCGACATGGTCCTGTTGCTGCGCGACGAAAACGGTGAGCCGATTCCCGATGACAATGATCTCGTCCAGGTCATTGCCTTCGTCTATGACGAATCGATGAATTTCGTGCCATTGCTCGATGCCGACGGCAATCCGGTGATCATCCCGCGCAATGACGAGGGTGATCTGCTGACCAAAATCACGCTGGACGGAACCGAGTATGAGGTTTATCCGGCAGAGGTCGAGCTTGGGAGGCTGAGCGTCTCACGCGCGCCCACCAAGGTGCTCGAGCATTCGCTGGACGAGGCCTTGTCCAAGCTCACTTCCGGGGTGGTCACGCTCGACGCCACCGGTCGTCTGGTGGTCGATGGTGTGACGATCGATTCGCCGCTGGAGAACCTCGCCCTGTACACCACCTACATGACGACCGGCGCGATCGGTGACATCACCCTGCCCGACGGATTCAACCCGGCCGCGCTGCTGGCGGCGGGGGCGGACAAGACCGGCACCATCCTGGTCGACACCGTGATCTATATCAACTCCATTCTCGGCATCAACAGCCCCGATTATTTCGACTTCTCGACCTACGAGTACGATCGGGAAGACACTTGGGGAGATGTCGTCGTCACGGTTCTGGTACTCCAGTCGGATGGGGTGACGTACAAGGCGGAGCCGGTCAACGTTTATGACACGCTCCTCGGCGGCACGGACTGGGTCGACACGACTGAAGGCGGTGCCGATGACTTTGCGGCGGCAGCGGACGATTACCTGCAAGTCCTCGAGTTCGTGCATGACAACGAAGTCCGCTGAGTCTGTTTCCAGGCGATGTGGAAGGAGCCCCTGATGCGCGTCCATGCCAGAAATGCCGTGATCGTTCTGATGACGGTCGGACTGACGTTCGTCGGGGGCTCGGCGCTTGCGGCCTCCGACAGTCACAGCAGCCATGACAGCGGTCACTCCTCGGGCGGCAAAGGTGGCCCGAAATACGGTGGAGGCGATCGCGGCTCCGGACACAGCACCGACGTTCATCGTGGCGGAACCCATGGTGGTCACGACTCCGCCGGAGGTGGCAGCAAGTCGGTCGAATCGAAAGTCTTTGGCGGAAGTGGTCGGGGCGGCCCGCAGTACATGGGGGGCGATCCCGACAAGGATCACTCGGATCATGAGGACGATGCGCATGATCCGGGTGCCGAACACAGCGGTTGAAGGTGGCCTGATCCGGGTCTGAGCGGTTGCATTGCATCTGACGGCATTCGGCAGGCTGCTTCGAATCGCGGTACTTCGCACCGGCAACAGCTTTGCCGGTGTTTTTTTTTCAACCCGCCACAATCGGGCCTTGATGTCTTC
>JBFHJY010000012.1:0-15261 GCA_041595655.1 Azoarcus sp. | reverse complement strand
GAAGTTCCTGATCGTGTCGCTGTCCTTCTACGGTATGTCGACCTTTGAAGGTCCGATGATGTCGATCAAGACCGTCAACGCACTGTCGCACTACACCGACTGGACCGTCGGCCACGTGCACTCCGGCGCGCTGGGCTGGGTCGCGATGATCTCGATCGGCTCGGTCTATTACCTGATCCCGCGCATGTACGGCAAGACCGAGATGTACTCGGTGCCGCTGATCACCGCTCACTTCTGGATCGCCACCATCGGCATCGTGCTGTACATCGCCTCGATGTGGATTGCCGGTGTCATGCAGGGCCTGATGTGGCGCGCGGTCAACACCGACGGCACGCTGACCTACTCGTTCATCGAAAGCGTGAAGGCCAGCTATCCGTTCTGGAACATCCGCCTGATCGGCGGGATCCTGTTCCTCACCGGCATGCTCCTGATGCTGTACAACACCATCAAGACCATTTCCGGCGAGAAGACCTACAACGCACCGGTGCTCGAGCCGGCTGCCGCGCACTGAGGAGTCATTGTCGATGAGCAAGTTGAAACATGAGCTGATCGAGCGCAGCGTCGGCCTGATGATCGTGCTGACGCTCGCCACGGTGAGCGTGGCCGGTCTGGTCGAAATCATTCCGCTGTTCTTCCAGCACTCGACCACCAAGCCGATCGACAGGGCCGGCAACCCGTTGGACATCAAGCCGTACGATGCCCTGCGTCTGACCGGTCGCGACATCTACATCCGCGAGGGTTGCTCGAACTGTCACTCGCAGATGATTCGTCCGTTCCGCGCCGAAACCGAACGTTACGGCCATTACTCGGTGGCGGGTGAGTACATCTACGACCGTCCGTTCCTGTGGGGCTCCAAGCGCACGGGACCGGACCTGGCGCGTGTCGGCGGACGCTATTCGGACGAATGGCACCGTGTGCACCTGACCAATCCGCGTGCGGTGGTGCCTGAGTCGAACATGCCGGCCTTCCCGTGGCTGGAGCGCCCGGTCGATGCGTCCAGCATCGAGAAGAAGATGGAAGCTCTGCGTACGCTCGGCCACCCGTACTCGGAGGAAGACATCGCCGGAGCCAAAAAGGCTCTTGAGGGCAAGACCGAAATGCAGGCTGTCATCGCCTACCTGCAGGGTCTTGGCACTGCGCTGTCGAACTTCAAGTAATCCGAGGGAGGTCGTGTTGGACGTCAATACTCTGAGAATCGCCGTAACAGTGCTCGGTTTCCTGTGTTTTCTGGGAATCTGCGCATGGGCCTACAGTCGGCACGCGCGCAAGGGGTTTGACGAGGCGGCGATGCTCCCGTTCTCCGAAGAAGACGATTTGCCCGACAGCGATGCCGACGGGCAGTTCAAGCAAGGAAGAAATCAAAATGGCTGACTTCGTGAGCGGCTTCTGGAACCTCTGGGTCATGGTGATCGTGGCCCTGAGTCTGTTGTTCCTGTTGTTCGTGCTGATGTCGAACAACACCAAACCTGAAGGCAAGGTTGAACTGCATGGTCACGTGTGGGACGAGGACATCGCCGAGTACAACAATTCGCTGCCGCGTTGGTGGTTGTACCTGTTCTGGTCGACCCTGATCTTCGCCGTGGTGTATCTGGTGCTGTATCCGGGCTTTGGCAACTACAAGGGTGTGCTGGGCTGGAGTTCGGTCGGGCAATATCAGGCCGAGGTGACGGGTACCGAGGAGCGCGTCGGCCCTATCTATGCCAAGTTCCGCGACATGGATGTCCCGGCGGTTGCTGCTGACGCCGAGGCGGTGGCGATGGGCGGGCGTCTGTTCCAGACCTACTGCGCGCAGTGCCATGGTTCCGATGCCGGCGGTTCGCGCGGTTTCCCGCGCCTGTCCGACAATGACTGGCTGTATGGCGGTTCGCCGGATGCGATCAAGACCACCATCACCAATGGCCGCATGGGCGTGATGCCGCCGTTGGGTGCCGCAATCGGACCGGAAGGCACGCGTGACGTGGCTCACTACGTGCGCTCGCTGTCCGGCCTGGCCCATGACTCGCTGCGCGCACAGCGCGGGGTGGATGTCTTTGCGGCCAATTGCGCGGCCTGTCATGGCGCTGACGGAACGGGTAATCACGCAATGGGCGCGCCGAACCTGACCGACAAGATCTGGCTGTGGGGTTCCAGCGAGGCAATGATCGTGCAGACCATCAACAACGGTCGCCAGAATCGCATGCCGGGCTTCGGCGACTTCCTCGGCGAGGACAAGGTGCATGTGCTTGCAGCCTATGTCTGGAGCCTGTCGAACGAAGCCGGCAAGTAAGCTTGCGTAGCTCATAGTCTTACCGCCGCCCGGCCCCGCCGGGCGGCGTTGTTGCAACAACCCGGGAAGCATCATGGCGAAAGGCGTCAAGGTCCAGCAGGAAGAAAGCGACTCACTGTACGCATCACGCAAGAAGATCCACATGCGGTCGGTGAAGGGCAACTTCACCAACTGGCGCTGGTTCTTCGTCTGGTTCACGCAGATCCTGTATTACGGCCTGCCATGGCTGCAGTGGGGCGACCGCCAGGCGGTGCTGTTCCACCTTACCGAACGCAAGTTCTACATCTTCGGCTGGGTGTTCTGGCCGCAGGACGTGTTCTATCTGGCCATCCTGCTCATCATCTCGGCCTACGGTCTGTTCTTCTTCACGGCGATTGCCGGCCGCTTGTGGTGCGGCTACACCTGTCCGCAGACGGTGTACACCGAGATCTTCATGTGGATCGAGGAGAAGCTCGAGGGAAACCACCTTGCCCGCAGAAAGCTCGACGAATCCCCCCTGACGGCTGAAAAGGCCTTGCGCCGCAGCGGCAAGTATCTTGCCTGGACGCTCGTGGCGTTGTGGACCGGCTTCACCTTCGTCGCCTACTTCACGCCCCTCGACGGCCTGCTGCAGGATTTCGCCCGCTTCGAGGTCGGTGGCTGGGTGCTGTTCTGGACACTGTTCTATGCGGCCTTCACTTATGTTTTCGCAGGCGTGCTGCGCGAGCAGGTGTGTTTCTACATGTGCCCGTATGCACGCTTCCAGAGCGTGATGTTCGACCCGGACACGCTGGTCGTGACCTACGACACCGAGCGTGGTGATCCGCGCGGTGCGCGCAAGAAGGGCGTCGATCCCAAGTCCGTCGGCAAGGGTGACTGCATCGACTGCAACGTGTGTGTGCAGGTCTGTCCGACCGGCATCGACATCCGCGACGGGCTGCAGTACGAATGCATCGGCTGCGGGGCCTGCATCGACGGATGCAACGACATCATGGATCGGATGGGCTATGAGCGCGGGTTGATCCGCTACTCGACCGAGAACGCCGTCAAGCAGCGCTGGGGCAGGAAGGAAATCCTTGCCCACATCATGCGCCCGCGCATCATGATCTACGGCACCCTGCTGGTTGCCATCTGTGCCGCTACCGTCGTGGCCCTCGCAGTGCGTCCCGACATGCGTGTCGACATCATCCGCGACCGTGCATCGCTGGCGCGTGAAGTGGAAGGTGGTCTGATCGAGAACGTCTACCGCCTGCAGATCATGAACATGACCGAACAGCCGCGCGAGGTGCAGGTGTCGGTCAGTGGCCTGGATGGCGTCACGGCAGTCGGTTCCACTCTGGCGCTGCTTCCTGCGGCCGGGCTCGAGTCGGTTGCCGTCAATGTGCGCGTCCCCTACGACGCTGCCGAGCCGGGTGTGCATGAGATCGTTTTCGAGGTCAGCGCGGAAGACCTCACGGTACGTGAGCAGAGCACCTTCATCATGCCGCAATAAGCAGGACAGATCATGAGCCCAACAGCCTCCGTTTCTTCCCAGACACCCTGGTATCGCCAGCGCTGGCCCTGGATCCTGATCGCGATCCCGGCCACCTCGATGGTGCTCGGCTTTTCCCTGCTCTTCATGGCGATCAAGACCGATGACGGTCTGGTGGTTGATGACTACTATCGTCAGGGCCGCGCCATTGATCAGACCATGGCACGTTCGGCGATTGCCGCCGAGCGTGGCCTCGCCGCCAACGTCGAGCTGAGCGCGGACGGCGTGCTCATCGCACTCGACGCCCACGAAGGGGTGGTGCTGCCGGAAGAGCTGATCGTCACCATCATTCATCCGACGCGCGCCGGTTTTGATCAGGCATTGCGTTTGAAGCGCGTCGATGGGGTGTATGCCGGCGCGGTGGCGCCCCTGAAGATCGGGCGCTGGCAGGTCCAGATCGAGGATGCCGCGCGTGAATGGCGTCTGCACGGCGATCTGCGCGTCCCGGACGAGACCCGTGTGCGCATTCTCCCCTACGAGGTTTGATTCCTCGGCGAATCAGGAACATACTTGACACCGGAGTGGTGGTATTTGCGTATGTCCGCCGCAAGAGCGGGCAGTGCGAATGTGGGAGTCCGGTCGTGCGAGGGGGTATCGCAAATGATCAGATGGATCCTGGTGCTGTGGCCTTCGTTTCTGGTCGCGGGGGTCGCCGAGACGCTGTTCTTCACGTTGGTCAATCCGCGTGAGTTGTATCTGTTCGGGGAAGTCGTCGAGTTTTCGCCGCTTGCCGCCTACTCGATGGGTTTCTTCGCATTCTGGGCGCTGTGCGCAGCTTCAAGCCTGCTGACGCTGTATCTGGTGTGCACGCCGGAGAGCCGCCGCAAGCAGGCGGCGCAGGAAGCTGCGCCGGTCGCCTCGACGCATCGTCACGCTCACGGATAAGCAAACGGCCCGCATTGCGGGCCGTTTGTCCTGGCAGAGCTCATTTTCTGATGAGTGGAGCGGGCGTGTGGATGCGCCGGTCCCTATCGTCGCGTCACGCGTGCGTCAGCGGTAGATCAGGACCGGAATCTTGCTGTGCGAGAGCACTTTCTGCGTCTCGCTGCCGAGCAGCAGTCCGGCAATGCCGCGGCGCCCGTGCGAAGCCATGAAGATCAGATCGC
Organism: Azoarcus sp.; assembly: GCA_041595655.1. Taxonomy (GTDB): domain Bacteria; phylum Pseudomonadota; class Gammaproteobacteria; order Burkholderiales; family Rhodocyclaceae; genus Pseudazoarcus. The sequence goes on along the minus strand of JBFHJY010000012.1, from coordinate 10,379 downwards.
AAGCGTGACGTTCGGCTGCGTCGATGATGCCTTCGTAAGGTACTTCGCTGACTACCGTGTCCGTGTCGCTTGTGACGCCCGCCGTCTGCGCCACGGCGCTGGCGCGGTCGAGAATGGCCTTGGCCTCGGCGGCCGCCGACTGTGCGAACTGTTCCGGAGTGGTGGGGTCGATCAGCGCACCTTCGCCATAAATCGGCATCGGGAAGTCAGGCTGGGCATAATAGAACGTGATTCGGGCGCCGATCTCGGCAGCAAAGCTGACCGCTTTTTCAACGGCGGCCTGAGACAGCTCGGATCCATCGGTCGGTACCAGGACGTGTTTGAACATGGTTCTGCTCCGGAGGCGGATTGCGTGATGCCATTATAGCCGCCGCGCACAGCGCTTCGGTGTGGCGAAAAAGTTTGGGGGCTTGATGCAGATTGAATTCCACGGTGCGGCTGGCGAGGTTACCGGTTCTTGTGCGCGGGTGTTCTGGGAGGGAGGCTCGTTCCTCGTCGATTGCGGCATGTTCCAGGGGGGGCGGAATGCTTCGCTGAAGAATCTGCGTGCGCTCGATTTCAAGCTCCATGAGATTGATTTCGTGTTGTTGACCCACGCTCATATGGACCATTCCGGGCTGTTGTCGCGTCTGGTGGCCCTGGGGTGGCGCGGCCCGGTCTATGTCACGGAGGCGACTGGCGACCTGCTGGGTGTGATGCTCCTGGATGGCGGCTACATCCAGGAGAAGGAGGCCGAGTGGGCCAACCGCCGTTCCCGCTCGCGGAATTCCCGCAGCCTATCGAACAAGGCCCCGTTGTATACCGTCGAGCAGGCGCGTGCCAGTCTCGCGCATCTTCGCCCGAAACCCTACGAAGAGCTTTTCTCGCCCCGCCAGGGGATTCAGGTACGTTTTCGTGATGCCGGCCACATCCTGGGCTCTGCGATCATCGAGGTCGACGTCAGCGAAGGGGCGCAGACGCAACGTATCGTGTTCTCGGGGGATCTGGGCATGCGCACGCGTCCGGTGCTGCGCGATCCCGTGCGCATCAGGAGAGCCGACTATCTCGTCGTCGAATCGACCTACGGCAACCGGGCACATCGCTCGCTCGAACAGACCGAGGATGAGCTCGTGCAGGTTCTGCACGACACGCTGGTGCGGCGCGGAGGCAATGTCATCATTCCAGCCTTCGCCGTAGGGCGCACGCAGGAGCTGATCTACATCCTTGCCGAGCTGGTGCAGCGTGGGCGCATCGAGCGGCTGGAAGTCGTCGTCGACTCTCCGATGGCCTCCGCCGTGAGCGAGCTGACCCTGCAGCACGACGAGTTGTGGGATGAGGAAACCCGGGTCCTGCGCGACTGGGTGCTGGCGCATCCGCAGCGTTTCAAGGTTCGTTTCGTGGCCGATGTCGAGGAATCGATTGCGCTGAATGCACAGAAGCGCGGCCTGGTGATCATTTCGGCCAGCGGCATGTGCGAGGCGGGGCGCATCAAGCACCACCTGGCCCACAATCTGCCGCGGCCCGAGTGCGCGATCGTCATCAGCGGCTTCCAGGCGGAGGGGACCCTGGGGCGGCGGCTGGTGGATGGCGCCCGTTCGGTCAACCTTTTCGGTGACCGGGTGCCGGTGCGCGCATCCCTGCACACCCTCGGTGGCTTGTCGGCACACGCCGATCAGCCGTCGCTGCTGGATTGGCTGGGAGGGTTCGAGGCGCCGCCGCGCCGTACTTTCGTGGTGCATGGCGAGCCGACGGCGGCGCAGTCGCTGGCCGAGGCGGTTCGCGACCGGCTGGGCTGGAAAGGGGTACATGTGGCGCGACCGCATGAGCCCGAGGAACTGGCGTAAGCACGCCATCGGACCGCCGTGATGTCTGGCCGTGATGTCTGGCCGGGATGTCTGGCCGGGATGAAGGTGCGCCCTAGCGGCCGGGAGACTGGATGAGCTGGCGCAGGCCGGCCAGGTCGATGATCTGGATGTGTTTCTGCTGCACCGAGATCAGCCCTTCGTCCTGGAAGCGTGAGAAGGCGCGTGACACGGTTTCGAGCTTGAGTCCGAGGTAAGAGCCGATCTCGTCGCGCGTCATGCGCAGGTGAAACTCAGCCGGAGAGAAGCCGCGTGCGTTGAAGCGCTGTGACAGGTTGAGCAGGAAGGCAGCGAGCCGCTCTTCGGCGCGCATTGAACCCAGCAGCATCATCACGCCGTGGTCACGCACGATCTCGCGGCTCATGACCTTGTGGAACTGGTGTTGCAGGCCCTGCACCTCACGCGACAGTTCTTCGAGCTGGCCATAGGGAATGACGCAGACCTCGCTGTCTTCCAGCGCCACGGCGTTGCAGCTGTGGGCTTCCGTGCTGATGCCGTCGAGGCCCAGCATCTCGCCGGTCATCTGGAAGCCGGTGACCTGCTCCCGGCCGTCCTCGAGCAGTACGTCGGTCTTGAACCAGCCGATCCGGATGGCGTAGATGGCCTCGAACGGGTCTCCCGAGCGATACAGGTGCTGGCCCTTGCGAACCTTGCGGCGGGCGCCGACGAGGTGGTCGAGCCGGTCGATCTCGGCCGCATTCATGCCGACCGGCAGACACAGTTCGTGGAGGTTGCACTGGGAGCAGGCTGCGCGCATGGCGGTGGCGCTGACCGGGACCGTCGCTTTCGTCACTACTTGTGCCTGCTCCGTATGGCGTGCGGCGTCATTCACGCCTGCGTTTGATACACGTCAAAGCGGCCTCGGGCTGAATCGCCGATCGTGTCACCCATGGAGAAGACAGCGCACATGGACATACACTCGCCGGTCGTTTTCGACCCCGCCCTGATCCGTCGTTTCGACGTCAGCGGACCGCGGTATACATCGTACCCTACGGCCGACCGCTTTGTTGAGGCATTCGACGCCAATGCACTGGAGCAATGGCTCCACAAGCGCAGCGTGGGAGGCGTGGTGCGTCCGCTCTCTCTGTATTTCCACATCCCGTTCTGCAACACCATCTGCTACTACTGCGGCTGCAACAAGATCATCACCAAGGATCACGGGCGCTCCGCCAAATACCTGAAGTATCTGGCCAAGGAGATCGCGCTGCAGGCGGGGCACATCGAGGGCAGCCGGGAGGTCACGCAGCTGCACCTGGGCGGTGGCACGCCGACCTTCCTGTCGCATGACGAGATGCGCGGGCTGATGGATTCGGTGCGCAAGTACTTCACGCTCAAGCCGGGCGGGGAGTACTCGATCGAGGTCGATCCGCGCAAGGTCGATTTCGAGACCGTCGCCTTGCTCGCTGAACTGGGTTTCAATCGCATGAGCCTCGGTGTGCAGGATTTCGACCCCGATGTGCAGAAATCGGTGAACCGCATTCAGAGTTTCGAGGAAACCAAGCTGGTACTCGACGCGGCGCGCGCGACCGGCTTCCGCTCCGTCAGCATCGACCTGATTTACGGCTTGCCCAAGCAGAACGTGATCAGCTTCAACCGCACGCTGGAGCAGGTCATCGAGTTGTCGCCGGACCGCATCTCGCTGTACAGCTATGCCCACCTGCCGGCCACCTTCAAGCCGCAGCGGCGCATCGACGCGGCCCTGCTGCCCAATCCGGACGGCAAGCTGCAGATCCTGCAGCTGGCCATCCGCCGCCTCACCGAGGCGGGCTATGTGTACATCGGCATGGATCACTTCGCACGGCCGGACGACGAACTCGCCGTGGCCCAGCGCCAGGGACGCCTGCACCGTAATTTCCAGGGGTATTCGACGCAGTCCGAGTGCGACCTCCTGGCGTTCGGGGTGTCGGCCATCGCCAGCATCGGGCCGGTGTATGCGCAGAATCACAAGATCATCGACGACTACTACGACGCGCTCGACCGTGATGAACTGCCGGTGATGCGGGGCCTTGAGCTGTCGGCCGATGATGTGCTGCGCCGCTCCATCATCCAGGCGCTGATGTGTCACTTCGAGTTGTCGACCGAGTCCATCGAGATCGCGCACCTCATCCGCTTTGACGAATATTTTGCCGATGAACTGGCCGACCTGCGTGAGATGGAGGCTGCCGGCCTGCTCGAGATCTCTGACGGCTGGATCACCGTCAAGCCTGCCGGACGCATGCTGGTGCGCGTCATTGCGATGGTGTTCGACCGCTACCTGCGTGCCGACCGTGAGCGCGCGCGCTACTCCCGCGTGATCTGAACGGCCGGGCTGTTCCGGGGCGGCGGCTGCAGGTATCCTCGCGCTTCCCCAACGCCCCGGCCTCTGCTCTTCATGCCCGAAACCGGTTACATCGCGGTCTTCCTCGTCGGCCTGCTCGGCGGCACACACTGTGTCGCCATGTGCGGCGGCATCGTCGGGGCCCTGTCGGTGCAGATGCCCGGGCAGTCGGCCCGCCAGTGGCCGATCCATCTCGCATACAACCTCGGGCGGATCACCACCTACACGGCGCTGGGCGCGTTCGCCGGTGCGATCGGCAGCGCCGGCATGCTGTTCGGCGATGTCCTGCCGGTGCAGCTTGCCTTGTACGTGGCGGCAAACATCATGCTGATCCTCCTTGGTCTGTACCTCACCGGCCTCACGCAATTGCTGGCGCCCGTGGAGCGTGCCGGCGGAGTGATCTGGCGTCGCATCCAGCCGTTCACTGCACGCTTCCTGCCGGCGCGCACGGTCGGTCGGGCCTTGCCGCTGGGACTGCTATGGGGCTTTCTGCCCTGCGGTCTGGTGTATAGCGTGCTGACCACCGCGCTGGTTACCGGATCGGCGGCACGCGGAGCCGGATTGATGCTGGCGTTCGGGCTGGGGACCTTGCCCAACCTGATGCTCGCCGGGATGCTGTTCAAGCGCTTCCGCGACCTGACACGTGACTCGCGGGTGCGTATGGTGGCCGGACTGCTGGTGCTCGGGTTCGGGGTCTTCGGCCTGTTCCAGGCGCCGAGTCTGGGCGGGCGCCTGTGGGGTGGCGTGATATGCTGACGCGCGAAAATGGTGCATCGCAATGCGATGGCTGATGCTGGAGGGCTGGGCATGACTGAAGTGACGATTCGGGTGGATGGCATGAGCTGCGGCGGTTGCGTACGCAACGTGACCGGCGTGTTGAAGGCGCTACCGGGTGTGTTCGATGCCGAGGTACAGCTGGAGGAGGCGCAGGCGCGCGTGTTCTATGACCCTGCGCAGGTGTCCGTCGATGCGCTGCGCCAGGCGATCATCGACGCCGGTTTCGATGCCGGTGCCTGAGTCGCGGCCTTCTGTTGCGCTGCGGCGAGCCGGGTGGATCGCATATAATGCCGCCCTCAACTGACAGGAGGCAGCAATGGCATTCGACCGCGTGAGCGCCGGCAAGGACGTTCCGAACGACATCAACGTCATCATCGAGATTCCCGCCCAGGCCGACCCGATCAAGTTCGAGGTCGACAAGGACAGCGGCGCGGTCTTTGTCGACCGTTTCATGGGCACCTCGATGCGTTACCCGATCAACTACGGGTATGTGCCTGACACCATCGCCGGCGATGGTGACCCGGTCGACGTACTGGTCGTGACTCCGTTCCCGCTGCTGCCGGGCGTCGTCATTCGTTGCCGCCCGATCGGCGTGCTGAAGATGGAGGACGAGTCGGGCATGGACGCCAAGGTGCTGGCCGTGCCGGTTTCCAAGCTGACGCCGCTGTACGACAAGGTGCAGAGTGCCGATGATCTGCCCGAGCTGCTGCTGCGCCAGACCGTGCACTTCTTCGAGCACTACAAGGATCTGGAGCCGGGCAAGTGGGTCAAGGTGCTTGGCTGGGGCTCTCTCGACGAAGCGCGCCAGGAGATTCTGGACGGTCTCGAGAACGCCAAAAAGGCCTGACCGGAGGCCGTATCGACACCAACCCGCGCGGGTGACCGCGCGGGTTTTTTCATGCCTGCGCGCGACGGAAGGGGCTGCGGTCGTCGAGTTCGTCCAGATAGAAACCGATGCCTTCGCGCTCGCGCGCAAGGAAGCGCTCCACTGCGTCGGCGAAGCGTTCGTCGCGCAGCCAGTGTGCCGAGTAAGTGGCCACCGGTTCGAGTCCGCGCGATAGCTTGTGTTCGCCTTGGGCGCCGCCTTCGAAGCGCGCGATGCCGTGTGTGATGCAGTGTTCGATGGCCTGGTAGTAGCACAGCTCGAAATGCAGGAAGGGCAGGCTCTCGGTCGCCCCCCAATAGCGGCCGTACAGTGCCTCACCGTCGAGCAGGTAGAAGGCGCCGGCCACCGGCTGGCCGTCCCGGCGTGCAAGCAGCAGGCGTACGTTGTCGGGCATGCGTTCGGCCAGCAGCGGGAAGAAGGCCGGCGTCAGGTATGGCGTCGAGCGATGCAGTGCGTAGGTCGTGGCGTAACAGTGATGGAAGAATCGCCAGTCGGCATCTTCCGCCTGATGTCCGTCCAGCCACTCGTAGCGCAGGCCGTGTTCGGCGGCCCGTCGGCGCTCCTGCCGGATCTTCTTGCGTTTGGAGTGGTTCAGGCTCGCGAGGAAGTCCTCGAAGCAGGCGTAGCCGCGGTTGTGCCAGTGAAACTGCACACCGCTGCGCAGCATGAAACCGGCTTCGGCCAGGGTTTTCGCCTCGGCTTCACGCGGCAGCAGCACATGCATCGACGACAGGCCTGAATCCTCGGCAAGCATGCGCGCCGCCCGCGCCAGCGCGGCCATATGGGCAGCGTTGCCGGCGAGCAGGCGAGGCCCGGGAACCGGTGTGAACGGCACGGCCGACAGCCATTTCGGATAGTAGGCCAGGCCGTGACGCTGATAGGCGTCAGCCCATGCCCAGTCGAAGACGTATTCGCCGTACGAGTGCGTTTTCTGGTACAGCGGCATGGCCGCCACCAGCGCATCATCCTCGCGCAGGCTGAGATGCTGCGGATGCCAGCCCGTACCCGCTCCGACCGAGCCACTGTCTTCGAGCGACGACAGCATGGCGTGGGACATGCAGCAGGAGCCACCGGTGAGGGCGTCCCAGGCGCGGGTTTCAAGTTCGGCGATGCCGGGTGTGATGTGGGCGGTGAGCGGGGGGAGCATCCGGGGCATGAAACAAAAAGGCCCGCCGGGGGCGGGCCGATGACGGTGGCAGGGTGCGGACGTCAGGCCGTCCGGCACTCGTTGGCCAGCGGTTTGTTGGTACGGCCGTCGAGCAGCATCCCTTTCCAGGGCAGGTCGATCCAGACCAGACCGTTTTTGCGGTCCTCGTAGCGCGGCAGGCCCGATTTGGACGGGTCGCGCGCCAGATTGTAGTGCTTGCCCTTCCAGCTGATCTGCATCGAGCCCTGTTCGCGAGAGCCACGCTTGACGTCGATCTTGTGGCCGAACTCGCACTGGTAATTGCCGCTGCGCAGCTCGAACTCGAGCTGATGAGGGGAAGCCACGGGGCCGCTGGCCGCGATGGCGAGCGAGCTGCCGGCAGCCAGCAGCACGGCGGTCGCGAGAGTGTCGAAGCGGGCGAAAAGGGACATGGCGAGTACTCCGGAAAACGGTTGTCCGATTCAGGCGTGATGGTTTTCAACCGGATCCCGCCAACCCGCCATGCATTGCCGGGGAGGGCAGCAGGCGAGTATCGAATCATTGCTTAAGTGTAGCGCCCTTCTCGGTTTTTTTGTGCATTCTGTGATGGTGTGGAAGCCGGTATAGTTGCGCCCATGATGAAACCCCTCGTTGTTGCTGTTGCCCAGCTGAATTTCGTTGTTGGCGATCTGGTGGCCAATGCCGACCGCATCATTTCCGCGCTCGCCCAGGCACGTGCGCGTGGTGCGCGGCTTCTGCTCACGTCGGAGCTGGCGCTGTCGGGCTACCCGCCGGAAGACCTGCTGCTGCGTCCCGATTTTCACCGCGCCTGTGAGCGCGAGCTCGCGCGCATCGCGGCCGCCACCGACGACATGGTGCTGGTGCTCGGTCATCCGCACATGCAGGACGGACGTTGTTACAACGCCGCCTCGGTGATCCGCGACGGTCGGGTGGAGGCGACCTACAGGAAGCGTTTGCTGCCCAACTATTCGGTGTTCGACGAGATGCGCTATTTCGCCAGCGGCGACGAGGCTTGCGTGTTCGAGCTCGATGGTGTGCGCATCGGACTGGCGATCTGCGAAGACCTGTGGGCGCCGCAGCCGGCGCGTGCCGCGCGCGAGGCCGGCGCCGAGCTGCTGCTGGGGCTCAACGCGTCCCCCTTCCATCTCGACAAGCGTGCGCTGCGTCTCGAAACCCTGCGTGCGCGCGTCGTCGAGACGGGGGTGCCGGTGCTGTACTGCAATACGGTCGGCGGTCAGGACGAGCTGGTCTTCGACGGCGCGTCGTTTGCGCTCGATGCCGACGGCCGGCTGGCCTGGCGGGCGGCCTCGTTCGAGGAGTCCCTGGAGATCCTGCCTCTGCGTGGGGGCGCATGGGAGGGAAGTCTGCCGGTGGCGGCCGAGGTCTCGCCGGAGGAGGAGGTCTATGCCGCGCTGGTCACCGGCGTGCGTGATTACGTCGGCAAGAACGGCTTCCCCGGCGCCATCATCGGGCTGTCGGGAGGTATCGATTCGGCGCTGACCCTGGCGGTTGCGGTCGATGCGCTGGGTGCGGAGCGCGTGCGTGCGGTGATGCTGCCGTCGCCGTACACCGCTCAGATGAGTCTGGACGATTCGCGCGACATGGTGCGCCGGCTGGGCGTGCGCTACGACGAGATTCCGATCGAGCCTGCGATGCAGGTACTCGCAGGCATGCTGGCCGACCAGTTCAAGGGGCTGCCCGCAGACACCACCGAGGAGAACCTGCAGAGCCGTATCCGCGGCAACGTGCTGATGGCCTTGTCGAACAAGACCGGCGCCATCGTGCTCACCACCGGCAACAAGAGCGAGATGGCGACCGGTTACGCCACCTTGTACGGAGACATGGCCGGCGGCTTCGCGGTGCTGAAGGATCTGTACAAGTGCTTCGTGTATCGCCTGTCGCGCTGGCGCAATACGCGCGGCGAGGTGATCCCGGAGAACATCATCGTGCGCCCGCCGTCGGCCGAACTGAAGCCCGATCAGGTGGACCAGGATTCCCTGCCGCCCTACGAGGTGCTCGACGCCATCATCGAGGCCTACATGGAGCGCGACGAGTCGCCGCGTGAGCTGATCGGACGCGGCTTCGCAGAAGCCGACGTGCGGCGTGTGGTCGGTCTGCTGAAGTTCAGTGAATACAAGCGTCGCCAGGCGCCGGTCGGCATCCGCGTCACGCGGCGTGGATTCGGCAGGGATTGGCGTTATCCGATAACATCCCGTTACCGCGACGAATACTGACAGGCGGCCGCTCGACCGGGGTTCTGGAGATACGAATGAAGAAGATCGAAGCCATCATCAAGCCGTTCAAGCTCGACGAGGTGCGCGAAGGGCTCGCCGAGATCGGCGTCAACGGCCTCACCGTGACCGAGGTCAAGGGCTTCGGGCGTCAGAAAGGTCACACGGAGCTGTATCGGGGTGCCGAGTACGTGGTCGATTTCCTGCCCAAGATCAAGGTCGAGGTGGTGCTGTCGGACGACATGGTGGAGCCCACCATCGAGGCCATCGTCAAGGCTGCGCGCACCGGCAAGATCGGTGACGGCAAGATCTTCGTGTCGCCGGTAGAGCAGGTCGTGCGTATCCGCACCGGAGAGACCAACGACGACGCGCTGTGACGCCGCCCCGTCGTGCCAGCCACATGGCCGCCTTGGGGCGGCCATGTGCGTTTACGGGCGGCTGGCTGTCGGTGCGCGCAGCAGCACCATCAATGCGCCCGAGCCACCCTGGGTCGGTGCCGCCTGGCAGAAGGCCAGAATCTCTTCCCGCTGTGCCAGCCAGCCGCGTGACAGCTGCTTGAGGATGGATACACCGCCCGGAGACCCGAGGCCCTTGCCGTGAATCACGCGCACGCAGCGCGCGCCACGCTGCAGGCTGGAGGTCAGGAATCGCGACAATGCCGCGCGTGCGTCTTCACGGGTCAGGCCGTGCAGGTCGAGCTCGCCTTGCAGCGTCCAGCGTCCGCGTCGCAGATCGAGCAGCACGCGGCGTGGCAGGCCGGGGCGCAGGAATACGGTCTCCTCGCCCATTTCGAGGCGATCCTCGAGCGAGATCGGCGCTTCCATGGTCTCGCGCAGTGCCGAGGCTTCGTCTTCACTTCGCTTGAGTGGCTCGGGGCGCGGGGGCGAACGTTCGGTCTCGACGCGGTTGCGGTCACTGATCGGCGCCGTACCGCGCACGGCGTGGCGGAATAGTTCGGCTGCGTCGAGTTGCTCCGGATCGGCAGGCAGCAGCGGCGGGATGTCGTCGGTATCGGGTTTGGCGAGCGGGTCGAGTGGGCGGCTGGCCGCGCCGTGTGCAAGCCGGGCCCGTGTGGCGGAGAGATCGACCCGATTGCTGTCGGCCAGCGGCACGACGCCCGCCATCGAGGCGCGGAACAGCGCGGCTTCGCCCGACGCCTCGGGGTGCTCGCTGGCGCGCT
>JBFHJY010000011.1:0-15516 GCA_041595655.1 Azoarcus sp. | reverse complement strand
GTTACGCCGAACGGCACGTCGCGTTCGGTCGGGCGCGGGCGGCACAGTGTTTCCGGGGACAGGAAGCGGATGTTCAGCGCGAACTTGTTGGCACTGATCTCCGGCACCACGCGGAGTCCACCTTCCACGCTGACACGCACCATCTGGGCGGTGCGGCCGGTCATCGTGAGCTGATGAGCGCCGCCGCGCGCCACCAGCGATTCGGTGTGACCACTGCCGCGCAGAATGCGCAACACGATCGCGGTGCCGTCGCGAATCGGCAGCATCGGCGCGATCCAGCCGTTCAGGTCGTGGCGACGCGAGACGGCGTCCCGGTTGAGCCAGTAATGGTAGGAAGGCAGGTCGAACTGGCATACGCCGCCGGGGATCGCTGCACGCGAGCGGATTGCCATCAGCCACTCGTTCTCGCGCAGGTACTGGCCGATCTTGCCGGCCATGGCCTGCAACGAGGAAGAGGCCTGTTCGATTTCGTACAAGGCGCCGTCGAGAGCCTCCTCGGAAATCTCGGGGTTGTTGCGGAAGCTGATGAGGATCTGGCGCTGGCGCTCCAGTTCCTGCATCAGGTCGACCTTCAGTTCGGTGCGTCCGGCGACTTCCAGTACATCGAACAGCGTGAGCAGCGCGACATGGTGTTCGAGTGGGCCATCACCATCGCAGAAGTGGGTGAGCCGGGCGTACAGATCCTCTAGACGCAGCAAGATGCGAATGCGTTCGTTGAGAGGATATTCGTAACTCGTCACTGCCCTGTGCCTGGTCGGTTGATGGCCTGAAACCTGCATTTCAGCGGGGCATGATAGCACAGCGAAATCTGCCTCCTGCCCATGCTTTCAGACGCTTGCAAGCGTTCGGTAGAGTGCGTCCAGAGCTTCGATCTGCCGTTGCAGCGTGTGGAGGTCACCACTGTTGTCGACGACATCGTCGGCGGCCGCGAGGCGCGTTTCCCGGCTGGCCTGAGTGGCCATGATGGCCCTGACCTGTGCGGCATCCAGCCCGCTGCGCGTGATGACGCGACGTACCTGTTCGTCCTCCGGGCAGTCGATGACGCACACGCGGTCGCAGCGCTCCTGCCAATGCCCCGACTCGACCAGGAGAGGCACTGCCAGCACCACGTACGGCGTTTCTGCCATTTCACAGCGCCGGGCACTCTCGGCACGGATCATCGGGTGCAGGATCGCTTCCAGGCGCTTGCGTGCAGGCTCATCGGCAAACACGCGGGTACGCATCGCGCCGCGATCGAGCGCACCGTCTGCGCCGATCACGTCTTCGCCGAAAGCTGCACGAATCGCCGCCATGGCTTTGCCGCCGGATGCGGTGAGTTCGTGTGCGATGACGTCCGTATCGATGACGGTCGCCCCGAGTGCAGCAAAGCGCTCGGCTGCTGCACTCTTGCCGCTGCCGATGCCGCCGGTAAGGCCGACGATGAAGGGGCGCTTGCGTGTGTTCACGGCGAGCACGGGCGCCGGGCATCCGGTCCGAGCCAGTCGTCGACCTCGCTGGCCAGCGTTTCGAGCGCTTCGGGTGCGCCGCGAAACTCGATCTGGAAGCGGCCCGCCGAACCAGGGAGGATTTCGGTGTTGCTGAAACCCTGTCCACGCAGTTCCGCCAGGCGCTGGTTGGCAGCCTGTTCGGTCGAGAACAGGCCGAGCGAGATTGACCAGCGGTTGGGCCCGTCGCCGCGAATGACGTACATGTCGGTGATGCCGCGTTGCTGCAGTGTGCGCAGGCGCTGTTCGGCCGCCTCCCGGCTGGCTGCGGGTGGGATGCGCACGCGCCAGTGGAGGGGCTCTTCCACGGTCTGTCGTCGGCTCAGTGTGACCCGTCCCCGGGTGTCGGCGGCCAAGCCGGCAGCCTGATCCAGGCCGGCCTGGCCCCGCACGATATAGGCTGCGCACAGCTCGATGGCGGGGGGCGTGAGGGCGGGGGTCACCGGGCCATTTGCTGCAGCGGGTACGGACGCGCTCTCCCGGCTCGCCGGGGGCGTCGCAGCAGGCGCTTCAATGTCGGTAGGGCGGGCGCCGAGCTCGATCGCATCCGGCTTGATCTGGTTGGTCAGACGTTCGGGTTCGCCACGGGCGCCGGTTTCTCCGAGCCAGCCCATGCGCCCGCCGGCGAAGGCGACGAGGTTGAGGGCGACCAGCACGAGCAGCAGCGAGCGCAGAGACATGGGCGCACTTTAACGCATGCCGGATGATTTGCCGACGCCCGCTGGTGCCTCAGTCCTTGCTGCCCGCGATAACGGCCAGTCCGCGCAGCACCAGGTTGTCGATGCGCTGATACTTCAGCGAAAGCAGGGGAGCGATGCGCGATGCATTGCCGCCGGCGAGCAGGCACAGCGCGTCGGCTTCAGGTGCGATGCGCGCGAACATGCGTTCGATCGCTCCGGCCTGGGCATACAGACAGCCCGTGACGATAGCCTCGGCAGTGCTTCGTGGCGCGGCCTGCGGCTCGCCTTCTGCCAGCGGCAGGCGGGCCGTGTCGCGCGCCAGCGCCTGACGCATGAGCTGCTCGCCGGGCAGGATCAGGCCGCCCTGGAATGCGCCGGTCTGGTCAAGCAGGTCTACGGTGGTGGCAGTGCCTGCACACACCACGATGCAGGGGCCGGGATGCAGGGCGCGGGCGCCGATGAGCGCTGCCCAGCGGTCGCTGCCGAGCTGGGCAGGATCACGGTAGAGATTGGTCACGCCGCACAGCCGCGCCGACGCGTGCAGCCATTCCAAGGAGCTGCCGTGTGCCCGGGCAATACTGGTGAGCTCCTCACCCAGCGTCTCGCCCGCGACATTGACGCCCAGCGCGCCGGACAGCGGACCATGCGCCGAGAGTATGCCGTCGAGCGCGCGAGCATCCGTGTGAGCCAGTGCGCCTTCTCCGTGCCACTGTCCGTCGGCGTCGACCAGCGCCCATTTGATGCGGCTGTTGCCCGCGTCGAGCAGCAATATCATGCGGCACTCCTGAGCGAGACATCCCCCGACAGGATACGGTGGGTGCCACTGTGGTCTCGCAGCAGCAGTGCACCATCCTCCGCTACGCCCGCATGGATGCCGTGACGCTCTTCATGGTCGCCGACGATCCGCACCTGGTGGCCGGCGAATGCATCGCGAGCCTGCCAGGCCGGCAGCAGTGCCGCAAAGCCCGCGCGGGTGAAATCGATCAGGCGCGCGTTCAGATGCAGCAGGATGGCGGCAAGCACCGCCTCGTCGCTGATCGGCGTGCACAGGTGGGGCGCGAGGGCGGTTGCGCCGGGAGGCAGGCTGTCGGCCGGGTCACGCAGGTTCAGACCGATGCCGATGATGACCCGGCGGGTGCGTTGCTGGCCGGAGGCGAGTTCGATGAGGATGCCGGCCAGCTTGGCCCCGCCGGCCAGTACGTCGTTGGGCCATTTCACGGCAACGCCCCGGACGCCGATCGATTCCAGTGCTTCGGCCACTGCCAGTCCGATGACCAGCGACAGCCCGCCTGGAGGCGGGCAGTGCGCAGGTGGGTTCCAGCCGCAGGAAAAGGTCAGACTGTGACCGGGTTCCGACAGCCAGCTGCGTCCACGGCGTCCGCGACCGGCGAGTTGGCGGTCCGTGATCAGCACGTCGATGCCTGCACCAGGCGGGCGCTGTGCGAGCTCGTCGTTGGTGGAGAGGCATGACTCGACGCAGGTCACGTCGAAGCAAGACTGTTGCTCGCCAAGCAGGTCTGCGAGATCGCTCAGGGAAAGGCGGGTGGGTACGGTCAAGCCGGCGGGCTCCGCGCGCAAAGCGTGCATTATCGGCCATGCGCCCGTGCCCGGCCAGCACCGGGCAACATCGCGACGGGAGGAGCGTCCTAGTGGTCCGCCTCCGCTGGCGAATGGCGCAGGCTCTCGATCTGCAGATCGTGGATCTTGCGCGTGATGGTGTTGCGGCCAATGCCGAGCAGTTGGGCCGCTTCGATCCTGCGGCCACCGGTGGCGATCAGTGCCTGCCGGATCAGCGTGCGCTCGAAGCTCTGCGACAAGCGGTCGAAGACTTCACCGGGCGCGCTCGCGAGGAGACGGTCGACGTCCTGCGCGAGGCTGGCGGTCCAGTCCGAGCTCGCCGCTGCGGTGCCCTGATCGCGAAACTCGGGGGGCAGATCGGCGATATCGACCATCTGCCCCGGTGCCATCACCGTCAGCCAGTGGCACACGTTCTCGAGCTGTCGTACGTTGCCCGGAAAGGCGTAGCCCTGCAGGTGGAGCAGCGCCGCGTCGGAAATCCGCTTGGGCTCGACGCCCAGTTCCTGCGCGCTTTTCTGCAGGAAGTGGCGCGCCAGAATGGGGATGTCCTCCTTGCGCTCGCGCAACGGTGGCAAGCGCAGGCGGATGACGTTGAGGCGGTGGAACAGGTCCTCGCGGAACAGCCCCTGGCGCACACGTTCCTCGAGATCCTGGTGCGTCGCGGCGATGACACGGACGTTGGCGCGAATCGGCTGCTGTCCGCCGACGCGGTAGAAGTGACCGTCGGAGAGTACGCGCAGCAGGCGCGTCTGCAGTTCGGCCGGCATGTCGCCGATCTCGTCGAGAAACAGCGTGCCGCCTTCAGCCTGCTCGAAGCGGCCGCGGCGCTGGGCGGCTGCGCCGGTGAAGGCGCCACGTTCGTGACCGAACAGTTCGGATTCGAGCAGGTCGCGCGGGATGGCGGCGGTGTTGATGGCGATGAAGGGGGCGTCGCGGCGCGGACTGTGGCGGTGCAGGGCGCGTGCCACCAGTTCCTTGCCGGCCCCGGACTCGCCGTTGATCAGCACCGTGGCGTGCGACTGGGACAGGCGGCCGATGGCGCGGAAGACTTCCTGCAGGGCCGGCGCCTGGCCGAGGATCTCGGGGGCGACGGACGATTCGGTTTCTGCACCAGCCTTGTGCGTGCTCTGTTCGAGTGCGCGCCGTACCAGTGCGACGGCCTGATCGACATCGAAGGGTTTGGGCAGATACTCGAAGGCGCCCCCCTGAAAGGCGGACACGGCACTGTCCAGGTCCGAATAAGCGGTCATGATGATGACCGGCACATCCGGGTGTTGTGCCTTCATGCGACGCAGCAGCTCGAGGCCGGACTGGCCGGGCATGCGGATGTCGGACACCAGCACGCTCGGCGGCGGGGCGTCGTCGTCGAGCGCGGCGATGGCGTCGGTGGCCGAGGTGAAGCTCTGATACTCGATCTCCTCGCGCGACAGGGCTTTTTCGAGCACCCAGCGGATGGAGCGGTCATCGTCGACGATCCAGACGGTTTTCATGATCAATGCACTATTCTGGTGCGCCCTGGCTTGCCCGGGCGCGGTTGGAAATCGGCAGCATGATGCTGAAACAGGTGCGGCCCGGCTGGCTCTGCACGTCGATCATGCCCTGATGCTGCTCGACGAAGCTTTGTGCGATGGAGAGGCCGAGGCCGCTGCCGCCGTCACGCCCCGAAACCAGTGGATAGAAGATCTTGTCGAGGATCTCGTCCGGAATGCCGGGGCCGTTGTCGATCACTTGCAATTCCAGTGCCAGCTTGAAGCGGCGCTTGGCCAACGTGACCTGGCGGGCGACGCGCGTGCGCAACAGGATCTCGCCCTCGCCCTGCATGGCCTGGGCGGCGTTGCGCGTGATGTTGAGGATGGCCTGGATGAGCTGTTCGCGGTCGGCGGTCAGTTCGGGCAGGCTGAGGTCGTAGTCACGCTTGACCGTGACCTGCGGAAACTCCGCGAGGATCAGCCGGCGCACGCGTTCGAGCACATCGTGAATGTTGATCTGCGCCGGGCGCATGATGCTGTGCGCCGACAGCAGGCGGTTCATCAGGTCCTGCAGGCGGTCGGCCTCGGCGATGATGACTTCGGTGTATTCGCGCAGCACCGGATCGGTCAGCTCGCGTTCGAGCAGCTGCGCCGAGCCGCGGATGCCGCCGAGCGGGTTCTTGATCTCGTGTGCGAGGTTGCGGATCAGTTCGCGGTTGGCCTGTTGCTGCTGCAGCAGTTGCTCTTCGCGCGCCACGCGCAGTTGCGCGTCGATGGGGCGGAATTCGAGCAGCAGCGCCACGCCCTCGGCGTCGGCCGGCGTCACCGTGCAGTCCAGACGCAGCGGCTCGCCTTCTGCGCGCGGAACCTTGATGTCCTGGCCGGTGTAACTCCAGTTCTGGCGCAGGGCATTGTCCAGCGCACCTTCCAGAGTCGGTGACTTGCCCAGCAGCCTTTGCAGCGGCATGCCGACAAGCTTGCGTTGGCTGACCGCGAAGAGGTTCTCTGCGCCTGCGTTGAGGTAGCGGATGATGTGCTGCGCGTCGATCAGCACGACCGCAGACGAGAGCAGGTCCAGGCCCGCAAACGGGCCTTGTGGTTTGGTCGGGGGGGCGGAGTTCGGCATGGTCATCCGGCGGTTGTTTTGCCTGAATCAAGCAATATCCGGACCATCAGCCGAAGCGTCAGCGCAGGCGGGACAACTCCCGTTTGATCGATTCGATGTTGCGCTCGTGCAGCTCGATCTGGTCCTTGAAGGGCTGCAGGCGGTCGTTGCGCTTGGCTGCGTTGATCGAGCCGCCGACGTTGCGCTCCTGAGGCGGGAAAGTCTCCTCCTCGGTCTGCAGTCGCGTCCTGGCCTCTTCCAGCGCGGCCTCCTCGTTCTGCAGTTCGGTGTTGAGGATCTCCTTGCGCGCATTGTCGCGTGCCCGCTGGGTTTCCGGAGATACGCGCGGAAAGCTGCCCGGGGTGGCGGAGGGTTGCGCCGGCTTCGGGGTCGGACGCGCCGCCGGCACTGACGAGACCGGGAGGTCGCTGCTCAGCGGCTGGCAGCTGCGTGCGAGCGTGCGGTCGTTGGTGTAGGTGACTCGGCCGCGGTCGTCCACGCATTTGTATACCGTGGCCTGAGCTGCGGCAGGCAGAGCCAGGGCGAGTCCGAGCAACAGGGTGCGAATCGTCGTCATCGGTATTCCGGTGAATTGCCAAGCCGGATGCGCGCGGACGTGGCAAGCGTGTCGTGACATCCATGGTGATTAGAACCCATAAAAAAAGGACGGGCAATGCCCGTCCTTTATCGGACTCAAGCCTTGATCAGGGTGATCACAGGCTGTAGTACATGTCGAACTCGACCGGGTGGGTCGTGACGCGCAGACGGTTGACCTCTTCGGTTTTCAGTTCGATGAAGGCGTCGATGAACTCGTTGGAGAACACGCCCCCGCGGGTCAGGAACTCGCGGTCCTTGTCGAGCTCGGCCAGTGCCTGATCCAGACTGAAGCACACGGTCGGGATCTTCGCGTCTTCTTCCGGCGGCAGGTCGTACAGGTTCTTGTCGGCCGGATCGCCCGGATGGATCTTGTTCTGGATGCCGTCCAGCCCGGCCATCATCAGCGCTGCGAAGCACAGGTACGGGTTGGCTGCCGGGTCCGGGAAGCGCGCCTCGATACGGCGGCCCTTGGGGTTGGCGACGTACGGGATGCGGATCGAGGCCGAGCGGTTGCGCGCGGAATAGGCCAGCTTGATCGGCGCTTCGTAGTGCGGCACGAGGCGCTTGTACGAGTTGGTCGACGGGTTGGTGATGGCGTTCAGTGCCTTGGCGTGCTTGATGATGCCGCCGATGTAGTACAGCGCGGTCTCGGACAGGCCGGCGTAGCCGTTGCCGGCGAACAGGTTCTGGCCGTCCTTCCAGATCGATTGGTGCACGTGCATGCCCGAACCGTTGTCACCGACGATCGGCTTCGGCATGAAGGTAGCGGTCTTGCCGTACTGGTGGGCAACGTTGTGCACGATGTACTTGAGCGCCTGCGTCCAGTCGGCGCGCTGGGTCAGCGTGCTGAACTTCGTGCCGATTTCGCACTGGCCGGCGTTGGCGACTTCGTGGTGATGCACTTCGACCGGGATGCCGACCGACTCGAGCGCCAGGCACATGGCGGCGCGGATGTCGTTGAGCGAATCGACCGGCGGCACCGGGAAGTAGCCACCCTTGACCTTCGGGCGGTGGCCGGTGTTGCCGCCTTCAAACTTGTCGGCGGTCGACCACGCGGCTTCTTCCGACAGGATCTTGCTGTAGACGCCCGACATGTCGACCGACCACTCCACCGAGTCGAAGATGAAGAATTCGGGTTCCGGGCCGAAATAAGCGGTGTCACCGATGCCGGTGCTCTTCAGATAGGCTTCGGCACGCTTGGCGATGGAGCGCGGATCGCGATCGTAACCCTTGCCGTCGGACGGTTCGACGACGTCGCAGGTCAGCACCAGCGTGGTCTCGTCGTAGAACGGATCGATGTAGGCCGAGGATGCGTCCGGCATCAGGATCATGTCCGAGGCCTGAATGCCCTTCCAGCCGGCAATCGACGAGCCGTCGAAGGGGTGGCCCTGCTCGAAGTGTTCTTCTTCGAAGGCGGACACCGGCAGGCCGACGTGCTGCTCCTTGCCGCGGGTGTCGGTGAAACGAAGGTCGACGAAGCGGACTTCGTTCTCCTGGATCAGCTTCATGACTTCTTGTGGGTTCATATCCACTCCTGGTGATAAGTGCTGTTCGGTGGGCGCATTGCGGCTTCCCCGGACAAGATTAAGCAGGTTGCGTGCCAGCTCTATTGGTGGCGTTGCTGCAGCCGCCGCCGATGCATCGTCGGCGGGTGAAAAAGCCGGCCATTCTTCGCATTTCCCGGTGGCGAATGCCCCGTGTGCAAGTCACGCCGGGATGGCGCGGGCGCCCCTGTCAGGACGGCGATGCACCACGGCGATGCGTTGGACAATGTAGTGTGCATCATCATGGTGCGCTGCGCACGAAAAAGGTGAGCGAGCGGTATTCGGGGTGCTGCTCCAGCCACGCTTCGATGCTGCTTTTCAGTGCGCGCAGGTCCACATTGCTGGCTTCGGCCTGCGTCAGAAGCACTTCGACCTCGACGCGTCCTCCCAGATAGTGCAGATACATTTGCGGGTGGAGGTCGGGGGTCTCGAGCAGCTGCGCCACCGCTTCGGCGACGTCTTCGCGCGCGGGCAGCTCTCCGGCATTGGCGTTTTGCAGGATGCGATCGTCCTCTGCATCGATATGCACCAGGACGTCGCGCACCTCGGGGTGTGCGGCGCGGATTGCGGCGTGCACCCGGTCTGAGATCCGATGGCCCTCCGATACCGAGATGCGCGGATCGACCAGAATGTGGGTGTCGCACAGGACGCGATCGGCCATGCGGCGCGTACGCATGTCGTGGCTGCCGCGAACTCCCGGTGTGGCGCGCACGGTGGCGCGGATGCGCGCCACGTCGTCGGCGGGCAGGCCGGTATCGATCAGTTCGCGGAAGGCGCGCCAGGCCAGGAGTACGCCGATGCGCAGGATCAGGAAGCCGACAACTGCGGCAGCGAGCGGTTCGAGAAACGCATAGCCCGCCAGACTGCCGCCGATGCCGACGGCAACGACCAGCGACGATGCCGCGTCCGAGCGCGCATGCCAGGCGTTGGCCTCCAGAACAGGCGCCTTCAGGCGGCGCGCCGCGGCGATCGTGAAGCGAAACAGCGCCTCCTTGGCGAACAGGGTGGCGATGGCCATGTACAGAGCCGTCACGTGCAGTCCGGGCGCCTGCTCCATGTTCTGCAGCCGGTCGGCCGACGCGAGCAGGAAGCCGATGCCGACGGCGCTCAGCGCGGCACCCAGCAGCAGCGATGCGGCGGTCTCGATGCGTCCATGGCCGTATGGGTGGTCAGCGTCGGCGGGCTCTGCGCCGCGCTTTCCGGCGAGCAGTACGAGGAGGTCGGTGAACAGGTCGGAGATGGTGTGCGCGGCGTCTGCCACGAGGCTGAATGCGTTGGCCATCAGGCCGATGATGATCTGCCCCACGGCGAGCGAGGCGTTGGTGGCGACGGCCACCAGGGTGGTGCGCTGTATGCCGCGTGCGCGCTCTGCCTCGCGTGAGGGCGGCGGGCGAGGGGAGGGAGCTTTGGAGGCCATGGTTTCTTCTTGGGCGTATAATTCAGGGTTTCGATTCTAGACGGATCGCAGCCATGGGCAAATTGACCGAAATCCTCAAGCTCGCGCATGAGCGCGCCGAGCGGCTCGCGCTTCCCTACGCCGGGGCGCTGACCCCCGCCGAGGCGTGGGAGGTGCTGCAGAGCGCCCCGGGCGCCAGACTCGTCGACGTGCGTACGCGTGCCGAATGGGACTGGGTTGGCCGAGTGCCGGAAGCGGTGGAGATCGAGTGGTTGAGCTATCCCGGCAATACGCCGAATCCTGCCTTCGTGCAGCAGCTCAAGCGCGAGGTCGACCCTGAGGCGCTGGTGATGTTTCTCTGCCGCTCCAGTGGCCGTTCGGACAAGGCTGCGCGTGTCGCCGCCGAGTCCGGTTACGCCGAGGCTTACAACATCCTCGAGGGGTTCGAGGGCGACCGTGACGCCAAAGGTCAGCGTAACCGCGTCGGCGGCTGGCGTCATGCCGGTCTGCCGTGGTTCCAGAGCTGACTCCCGGGGACCATCATCATGACTCAAGCCATCATCCGTTTCGACCGTTTCAACCAGCTGCAGGACGACGAGGCGCAGGAGCGCATCATCGCGGCGCGTGAGCGTCTGGGCAGTCGTGCCGTGCTGCTGTGTCACCACTATCAGCGCGCCGACGTGTATCGGCATGCGGACCTTACCGGCGACTCGCTGCGTCTGGCGAAGCTGGCCGCGCAGACCGATGCCGAGTACATCGTGTTCTGCGGCGTGCATTTCATGGCCGAAGTTGCCGACATCCTCTCCAAGCCGCATCAGATGGCGATCCTGCCGGACCTGGCCGCCGGCTGCTCGATGGCCGACATGGCCAACCTTGCCAAGGTCGAGCGCTGCTGGCGCGAGCTGGGCGAAGTGCTCGGTACGCCGGACGAACTGATCACGCCCGTCACCTACATCAACTCCGCGGCTGAC
Organism: Azoarcus sp.; assembly: GCA_041595655.1. Classification (GTDB taxonomy): domain Bacteria; phylum Pseudomonadota; class Gammaproteobacteria; order Burkholderiales; family Rhodocyclaceae; genus Pseudazoarcus. Next base: position 4,692 of record JBFHJY010000011.1, on the reverse strand, counting down.
CTGAAGGCCTTCTGCGGCGAGCATGGCGGCATCGTGTGCACTTCGACCAACGCGCCGAAGATCCTCGACTGGGCCTTTGCGCAGCGCGATAAGGTGCTGTTCTTTCCCGATCAGCATCTGGGCCGCTGGACCGGTCACAACAAGGGCATTGCCGCCGACGAGATGGTGGTGTGGGACCCCGACCTGGAATACGGCGGCCTCACGCCCGAGCAGATCCGCCGCGCGAAGATCCTGCTGTGGAAGGGGCACTGCTCGGTGCACCAGATGTTCCAGGAGAGCCACATCCGCCGCTGGCGCATGCAGCACCCGGACGGCTTCGTGATCTCGCACCCGGAGAGCAATCTGGAGGTCTGCCTGGCCTCCGATCACGTCGGCTCCACCGAATACATCATCAACACCATCAAGGCCGCGCCGGACAACACCAAGTGGCTGGTCGGCACCGAGCTGAATCTGGTCAGCCGCCTGGCCGAGGAGATGCGCCCCGAGGGCAAGATGGTGCAGTTCATGGCGCCGACGGTGTGCATGTGCTCGACCATGCAGCGCATCGACCCGCAACACCTCGCCTGGGCGTTGGAGAACCTGGCCGACGGTAACGTGGTCAATCGGATCAGCGTGCCGGAGCACGAGGCGGAACTTGCGCGCCTTGCGCTCGATCGGATGCTGCAGGTGTCCTGAAGCGCATGTCGTTTCGGCGGCGCCGTCCCCGATGGACTGCGCGGGCGCGCTCATGAAACTGAAAGTCTGTACCTACAACATCCACAAGGGCTTCTCGCAGTTCAATCGCCGCATGGTGATCCATGAACTGCGGGAACGCCTGCGCACGCTCGACGCCGATGTGGTGTTCCTGCAGGAGGTGCAGGGCATGAACCTGCGCCACGAGGCTGTGCACGGCAACTGGCCGTCTCATCCGCAACACGAATTCCTTGCGCAGGAGCACTGGCACCAGACCGCCTACGGGCAGAACGCGCTGTACGACCACGGCCATCACGGCAATGCCATCCTGAGCCGCTTCGACATCGTGTCGTCCTACAACCAGGACGTGTCGGACCACCGTTTCGAGCGCCGCGGCCTGTTGCACTGCGAGGTCGACCTGCCCGGCGGGCCGCAGACGGCGCACTGCTTCTGCGTGCATCTGGGGCTGATCGGCGGCAGCCGGCGGCGCCAGATGGAGGCGCTGGCCGAGCGCATCGAGCGCATCGTGCCGCCGGATGCGCCGTTGATCATCGCCGGCGACTTCAATGACTGGCTCAACCGCGCCGAGCCGCAACTGGCGCAGCGTCTGGGGCTGGTCGAAGTCTTCCGCGGGCGACCTGCACGCAGCTATCCGAGCCGCATTCCGGTGCTGCCGCTGGACCGCATTTACGTACGCGGCTTCGAGATCGAATCCGCCCAGGTCCATGCCGGCGGGCTGTGGGGCAAGATCTCTGACCACGCACCGCTCACGGCCGCACTGGAGCTCGATGCGTGAGCAGCCTCGTCAGTGGCAACCGCGTCGTGCTGCTGGAAAATGGGGAAGCGTACTTTCCGGATGTGCTGGCCGCCATCGACGGCGCGGCTCGTGAAGTCCTTCTGGAAACCTATCTGTTCGAGAACGACGCCACCGGACAGCGTATTGCCGATGCCCTGAGACGGGCCGCCCGGCGTGGCGTGACGGTACGGGTGATGGTCGACGGCTTTGGTGGCAGGCCTTTCGTCGAGCTGCTGATGGGTGGGTTGGAGGCCGAAGGCGTCGAGGTACTGGTGTATCGCCGCGAAGTCGGCAGCTGGCGCTTTCGCCGTCATCGTCTGCGCCGCCTGCATCGCAAGATCGTCACGGTGGACGGCCGCGTGGCCTGGGTCGGCGGCATCAACATCATCGACGACCTCCAGGACGGCGGTCCGCCGCATCCGAGGTACGACTACGCTGTCCGCGTCGAAGGGCCGCTGGTAGCGGTCATCGTGCATGCCGTGCATCAACTGTGGTGGCTGGTGTCATGGGCGCACCTGAGAGAGCGCGGCGTGCCTCCGAAACGTCCGGCGCGGCGACCGCAGCCGGTCGGCGACGTTCGTGCGGCCTTTGTCGTGCGCGACAACCTCGGTAATCGTCGTGAGATCGAGGAAGCCTATCTCGATGCGGTTCACGGCGCGGCCGAGGAAATCATCATCGCCTGCGCCTACTTTTTCCCGGGCCGGTCGTTCCGGCAGGCGCTGGTCGACGCCGCAACACGCGGCGTACGTGTGACCTTGTTGCTGCAGGGTCTGGCCGATCATCCGACACTGGCCTATGCCACACGTGCGCTGTACCCGCATTTTCTGGAGCGGGGCATCCGGTTGTTCGAATACCACCGAAGCTACCTGCATGCCAAGGTGGCGGTCGTGGACGGGCGTTGGGCGACGGTCGGTTCGAGCAACATCGACCCTTTCAGCCTCCTGCTCGCACGCGAGGCCAATGTGGTCGTCGAAGATGCGGTATTCGCCGGCGAACTGCGCGTCAGCCTGCAACGTGCCATGCGTGAGGGCGGAGTCGAGCTGCGCCGCGAAGACTGGAAGCGTCTGCCGCGCATGCGGCGCATGCTGTCATGGCTTGCCTACCAGTTCGTGCGTCTCGCCATCGGGCTGGCCGGCTTCGGCGGCCGGCACTAGGGCGTATTCACATCTGCGCGGGTGAGTCGCCCGCGTGAAGATGAATACGCCTGCGGTCGTCAGGTCTGCGGAGACTCGAACAGTCGCGCGTATTCGACCTTCAGGCACATGTCCATCACCACCGCCATGCCGGCGGCTTCTGCAATTGCCTCAGCCTCCTCGCTGACCAGACCCAGCTGAATCCACAGGCTCTTCGCGCCGATGGCGACCGCATCGCGTGCGATCGGCGGGATGTCATCCGGACGGCGGAACACGTTGACCATGTCGATCGGCACCGGCACGTCGCAAAGGCTCGGGTAGCATTTCAGGCCCGCGATCTCGCTGCACCGTGGATTGACCGGCACAATGGTGAAGCCGCGTGCGCGCATGAACTGCGCGACGTAGTGGCTGGGGCGGTCTTCCTTGTCGGACATGCCGACGACGGCGATGCTGCGGGTGCGCTGCAGCAGGTCGTGCAATTCCTGGTCGGTCTTGAGCATGGTGTGGCCTGTCGGGAGCGGGACGCTCATTGTGCCGCGAAGACGGCCGGCGCGGGCAGACTGGCAACGCGTGGCACCGTTCCGAGTCGCCAGTGGGCGATGCCCCAGGCGTGCACCTCGGAAAGTGCCGCCTCGGCCAGTTCGGCCGGCGGACGTTGGCCAAGGAAGTCCAGCGCCGCATGCAGGGCGCGGGCCGGCGTCCAGTCGATGACGGGGCGTGCCAGCGTCTGCTTGGAAAGCTTCTCGCCGTCGCCATTGGTTGCCACCGGCACGTGGGCGTAGCGGGGCGTGTGCAGACCCAGCAGTTGCTGCAGGTGAATCTGCCGTGGAGTGGATGCCAGCAGGTCGGCGCCACGCACGATGTCGGTCACGCCGGCATCGAAGTCATCCACGACCACCGCAAGCTGGTAAGCGAACAGGCCGTCTGCGCGCAGCACGACGAAATCGCCGACCTCGCTCTGCATGTCTTCGCTGCATGTACCCTGGACGAGATCATCGAACGCGATCCGGTCATGCACGCGAACCCGCCAGGCGCGTGGCTGGCGGCCGGGTGGCAGGCCGTTGCGGCAGGTGCCGGGATAGACGCGGGCGCCATCCCGGGCGAGCGTCGAGTCGGCCAGTTCGCTGCGTGTGCAGGCACAGGGATAAACCTCGCCAGGGGTGCGCAGCCGCGCGAAGGCCGCACGATAGGCTGCGCTGCGCCGGCTCTGCCAGACGGGCTCGCCGTCCCATTCGAGGCCGAAGCGCGCCAGCGTTGCGAGGATGTCCTCGGCCGCACCGGGCACGCAGCGGGGGGTGTCAAGGTCATCGATGCGCAGCAGCCAGCGCCCGCCTGCCGCGCGGGCGTCGAACCAGCTCGCCGCCGCGGCCACCAGTGAGCCGAAATGCAGGGGGCCGCTGGGTGATGGTGCAAAGCGCCCGACGTAGCCGATTTCCGTCATTGGCTGTTGCGCGCCGTGTTCAGTACACGTGGTCGAAGAATTGACGCTCCAGCTGCACGGCGCGGGCGAAGAAGTCTGCGCTGTTGGTGCGAGCCGCTGCATCCATGTCCGGCGCCAGCCGGTCAAGCTCTGCGCGCAGCCATTCAACGAAGTCCCGGAAACCGGCGTTGTTGTGCAGCGTGATCCATTCCGCGTGCTCGAAGCGCGGCGGCAACGCGGCCTGTGGCCGGTCGGCCCAGCACAGGTAGAGCCACTCGGCCACGATCAGTACCGACAGGCAGCTGGCGTAGTCCTGGGTCGCTGCCGCTTCGGCCATCAGCGCCTGAAAACCGCGGGTTGGGGCGGCCAGCTGCGGTTGGCGGTACTCGGTCTCAGGCACACCGAGGGCTTCGAAGGCGCGCAGGAAGTAGGTGTTTTCCTCGCTGGTGATCATGTGCGCGAAGCGCGTCAGGCGCACACGAGAGGCGAAACAGTCGGCGCTCGCAATTGCTGCGCCGAGCAGGGCCACGAAACGGTCGATGAACTGATAGTCCTGCACCAGATAGCGGCGCATCACGGCATCGTCGACACTGCCGGCGAACAGTTCGGCGACGAAGCGGTGCTGCACACAGGCGTTCCAGTTTTCCTGGTTCTCGGTGCGCAGGGTTTCG
>JBFHJY010000010.1:0-15655 GCA_041595655.1 Azoarcus sp. | reverse complement strand
TCGTAGAAATGGCGGAAGATCGCCGACCAGACGGTCAGCGAGAGAATCAGCACCAGGGTGATCAGCAGGAAGGTCTGCCACAGCAACGAGCGCGGCAACCAGTGGGCACGGCCCGCAGCGGCTGCTTTGGACCCGTCTGCCGATGCCGAAGCTTCAGACTTGTTCGCTTTCACCGTCGCGGGCGTCATCTGGCACGAAGACATAGCCGAAGCCCCATACGGTCTGCAGGTAGCGGGGCTTTGCCGGCTCCTCCTCGACAAGCTTGCGCAGTCGGCTGATCTGGACGTCGATGGCCCGGTCGAACACCCCGTATTCCCGTCCGCGCGCCAGCTCCATCAGCTTGTCACGCGACAGCGGCTGTCTGGGATGCTGCAGCAACACCTTGAGTAACGAGAATTCACCAGTGGTCAGCGTGATGTCCTCTCCATCGCGGGTCAGCGAGCGCGTACCGAGATTCACCACGATCTTGCCGAAGCGCACGATCTCGTCATCCAGCGTCGGTGCGCCGGGGAGGGAGGTGGGCTGGCGGCGCAGCACGGCATGCACCCTGGCAACCAGCTCACGCGGATTGAAGGGTTTGGGCAGATAGTCATCGGCACCCATCTCCAAACCGATGATGCGATCGACTTCATCGCCCTTGGCGGTCAGCATGACGATCGGGACGGTGTTCTCGGCTGCGCGCAGGCGACGGCAGATCGCCAGCCCGTCCTCGCCGGGCAGCATCAGGTCGAGAACTATGAGGTCGTAGTGTTCGCGGTGCAGCGCACGATCCATGGCCTGAGCGTCGCCGACGCCCTTGACGGCAAAACCCTGCTCCTGCAGGTAACGGGAGAGAAGTTCGCGCAAGCGGGCGTCGTCATCGACGATGAGAACCTTGTAGCGAGTTTTTCCGTTCATCTTCCGATCCGGCCGGTAATTGAATGGCGCAATGGTAGCGGCATTCGACGTTTTGACGGGAATTGTTGCGGGTAACGCTTCGTAAGCCTCGGATTCGAAGGCAATACGTGCTTACAATGCGCACCTCATTGATACCTCGCGAAGACTGCATGAGCGGCGCGTTCGCGGTATGTTCGATGCACGCGATGGAGATTGTGAGAGTACTTCCAATCATGCTCAGAGTCAGCCCCACCCCCCGATCCGGTTTTCATGCGGCCAGAACGCTGTGCGCCTCTGCGTTTCTCGCCATGCTCCTGCTGCCGCTCCCAGTACAGGCCGACAACGGCCAGCCGGTGTTGTCACAACTCGACCCGACCGAGCCGCAGATGCTCGAGGCCGAGCCCGGCAACGGCAACGGCCGTGTCGGACTCAAGCGTGCCCTGGTCAGCGGTGAACAGCCCTCCGGCAAGGAAGCGCGCAGGAAGCTGACCCCGGAGCAACGCCGCGCATTGCTGCAGGACCTGCGGGATGTGACCCGCGACGTCAATCAGAAACCGAAGCGGCCCCCTGCAGGCAATCCGCGCGACTGAGACCGTGCAATGCGGCTTCGGCCCGCCAGTGGCGGTAGAATGCGACCGCCATGCGATTGCTCTCCATCGAAACCTCCTGCGAATACGCTTCGGTCGCTCTGCTGATCGGCGACGAACTCTTCAGCCAGGATCTGCACGGACATTCCAGCCACTCCGAACACTTGCTGCCGCTGATTCGGCGCATGCTCGGTGAGGCCGGGCTGAGCCCCTCCGACCTGGATGCCGTTGCCTTCGGCGCAGGTCCGGGCGCGTTTACCGGGCTGCGACTGGCATGCGGCGTTGCCCAGGGACTGGCCATGGGTGCCGACATCGGAGTGGTTCCGGTCAGCAGCCTTGCCGCTCTGGCGCAACAGGGCGGACCAGGTAGGGTGCTGGCAGTGACTGACGCACGCATGGGCGAAATCTACGTCGCGGGCTACGAGATCGGCCCCGGCCTGCCGGCCGAACTTCGTTCGCCGTCGTGCATGCCACCGGATGATCTCGTTGTGGAAGGCAGCTGGCGAGTGGTCGGGGCGGCGCTGCGTGCCTGGCCGGATCTGTTGCCGGAGGGTATGCCGGAAGTGGACGTTCGGGACGCCACGCTGGTGCCGAGGGCCACAGAAGTGGCGCACATTGCTGCCGCACAGTTGCGTGCCGGCATCCCGTCCGTGGCGCCGGAGCTGGCCGTGCCGATTTACGTGCGCGACAAGGTTGCATTGACCACGCGCGAGCGCCTTGCACGCGGAGGCAAGGCGTGAGTCCATCCCTGCGTCTCGATCCGATGACCGAGGATGATCTCGACTGGGTCGCCGCGCACGAGCGGCAGCTTCACTTTTTCCCCTGGACGCGGGGAAACTTCTCTGACTCACTGGGTGCCGGCTATCTGGCGCTGGTGTTGCGAGAGGAGGGCGAGCGTGCGGGCTACGGGGTCTTGATGCTGGTGCTCGACGAGGCGCACCTGCTGAACATCAGCGTGATCCGGTCCTGTCAGGGCAGAGGGCTGGGACGCGAGATGCTGCTGCACCTGTTCGAGGCGGCTCGCGCTCACGGGGCCACCCAGCTGTTCCTTGAAGTACGTCCCTCGAATGCTCCGGCGCTGGCCTTGTACCGAGCCTGCGGCTGTGAGGCAGTCGGGCGTCGTACCCGTTACTATCCCGCACAAGACGGTCAGCGCGAGGATGCCATTCTGATGAGGGTCGCTCTGTGACGGCTCGACGTGATGCCGTGCTGCGCGAAATGGGCTTCACTCCGCTCTGGCGCTTGCGCAACAAGCCTGTCCAGGCAGGGCAGGGCGCGCCGACGCTTTCGGACGAAGGCGTAGAAGTACCCCTGGCGACCGCACCTCCCCCTGTGCAGGAGCACATCGCAGCGCCGGCTCCGGGCCTCTCCGTGCCTGATCGACCGCCACTCGGTGACATCCCGTCCCTCGACTGGGAGGCGCTGGAGGAGCGGATCATCGGCTGTACGGCCTGCCCGCTGAGCGGGAGCCGACAACATGCCGTACCTGGCATGGGGGATCGTGCGGCACGCGTGATGTTCGTCGGCGAAGGGCCCGGCGCCGAGGAGGATCGGCGGGGTCTTCCCTTCGTCGGTGCCGCCGGTCAGCTGCTCGACAGCATGCTTGCGGCGATCGGTCTTTCACGCGCGCAGGGCGTGTACATCGCCAATACCGTGAAGTGCCGGCCGCCGCGCAATCGCACGCCTGAAGCCGGCGAAATGGCAGCCTGTCGTCCGTACCTGGAGCGACAGATCGAGCTGGTGCAGCCATCGCTGCTGGTGGCGCTGGGCCGGCCTGCGGCACAGGTTCTGCTGGACGACGACGAAGTGCGTATCAATGCCGCACGCGGCAAGGTATTCGAACGCGCGGGCGTGCCCGTCGTGATCACCTACCATCCTGCCTATCTGCTGCGCAATCTGGCAGACAAGGCCAAGGCGTGGGAAGATCTGTGTGCCATCCGGAGACTGCTGTCGCAGCCGGAATGAGCCCTGGGCGCGGGCTTGCCTGAACGCTCATTTGTGCTTACTATGCGCCCATAAACATGTTTTATGGGTGCTTTCGTGGCCGACCGCAGATTGCAGGTGTTCGCCGCCGTTGCCAAGCACGGCTCCTTCACACGTGCCGCCGAGCATCTCTTCATGACCCAGCCGGCGGTCACCTTCCAGATCAAGCAGCTCGAAGAGCACTTCAACACCCGTCTTCTCGAGCGTGGCCACGGCAAGGTCACGCTGACCCCGGCCGGCGAGATCGTGCAGTCCTTCGCTGACCGTATCCTCGACCTCTCCGAGGAAATGGAGATGCGCGTGGCCGAACTCACCGATGAGCTTTCCGGCCCGATCAACATCGGCACCAGCATGACGATCGCCGGCTACTGGTTGCCTGCGATCATCGATGAGTTCAAGCAGAAATTTCCCCGCGTGATTCCGCGTGTGGTGGTCGGAAACTCGCTGTTGACCGAAGAACGTGTGGCCGCCAGGGAGCTCGATCTGGGCTTCGTCGAGATCGCTGCCGACGACCCCAACATCCAGCGTCTGACCGCCGCGCGTGACGAGATCATGGTGATCTGCCTGCCCGATCATCCTCTTGCGACGCTGAAGGTGGCCCATGCTCAGGATCTCGTGGGCTATCCGCTGATCAACCGCGACACCGGCAATTCTGTGCGCGAACTGACCGAGGATTTTTTCGAGCAGGGTGGGGTGGATGTGTCGGGGCTGGAGGTATGCGCTGAGCTGGGCAGCCTTGCCAGCGTGAAGCAGCTGGTCGTACGCGGACTCGGCTACGCCTTTGCGTCGAACGCGGCTATCCAGCGCGAGTTGAAGGATGGAACGCTGGTCGCGCTGCATCTGGAACCGCGGCTATACAACTCGCTGGAGGTCATCATGCCGCGTGATCGCTTCTGTTCGCGCCTGATCAGGACCTTCGCGGACCACGCTGTCGAAATGCTGCAGCGTCGCGAAGCCGAAATTGCGCGGGAACAGGCCTGATGGCAAAAGCCCGCACGACCTTCGTGTGCGGCGCTTGCGGCGGTCAGGCGCCGCAGTGGCAGGGGCAGTGTCCGCACTGCAAGGAATGGAACAGCCTGACCGAAACCGTCATCGAGCAGGGCGGGGCAGGTGGGAGCGGTTCGCGCTTTGCAGCCTTGGCAGGGACGGTCGGCGAGCTGCTTCCGTTGTCCTCTCTCGAAGCCCGGGAGGAGTCACGCATCGCGACCGGCATTGCGGAGTTCGATCGCGTACTCGGAGGTGGCCTGGTCGCGGGCGGAGTGGTGCTGATCGGTGGCGACCCCGGCATCGGAAAGTCCACGCTGCTGCTGCAGGCGCTGGGGGCGCTGGCCGCATCCCATGCCGCCATCTACGTCAGCGGCGAGGAATCGGGCGAGCAGGTCGCCTTGCGTGCAAAGCGTCTGCAGCTCGACACTGCCGGTCTGCGCCTGCTGCCCGAGATCAAGCTAGAGCGCATTCTTGCAACACTCGGTGCGGAGCAACCGCGCATTGCCGTCATCGACTCCATCCAGACCCTGTACTCCGAAAACCTGCAATCCGCGCCGGGATCGGTCGCGCAGGTACGTGAATGCGCTTCACAGCTGACACGCTTTGCGAAGACCTCCGGCGTGAGTCTGGTGATCGTCGGCCACGTCACCAAGGATGGCGCACTGGCGGGGCCGCGGGTGCTAGAGCACATCGTCGACACGGTGCTGTACTTCGAGGGCGATAGCCACTCCAGCTTTCGTCTGGTTCGCGCGATCAAGAACCGTTTCGGGGCCGTGAACGAGCTTGGCGTGTTCGCCATGACCGACCGGGGACTGCGTGAGGTCAGCAATCCGTCAGCAATATTCCTCTCTCAGCACGAACGTCAGGTTCCGGGCAGCTGCGTTCTGGTGACGCAGGAAGGTACGCGCCCGCTGCTGGTCGAGATTCAGGCGCTGGTGGACTCGGCCCACAGCCCCAACCCGCGCCGACTGAGTGTGGGGCTGGAGCAGAACCGTCTGGCGATGTTGCTGGCCGTCCTGCATCGTCACGCGGGCGTGGTGTGCTTTGATCAGGATGTCTTCGTCAATGCCGTTGGTGGGGTCAGGATCGGAGAGCCTGCAGCAGATCTTGCCGTTCTTCTCGCAATCGTTTCTTCTCTGAAAAGCAAGGCTTTGCCGCGTGAACTTGCAGTGTTTGGTGAAGTCGGGCTGGCAGGAGAGATCCGTCCCGCGCCGCGTGGGCAGGAACGTCTGCGCGAAGCGGCAAAGCTGGGTTTCACTACGGCAATCGTGCCGCGCGCTAATGCGCCGCGCCAATCGCCTGGCGACATCCGCGTCATCGCCGTCGAGCGCATCGACGAAGCGATCGAGCGTGCGCGCGAACTCGAGATGTGATTTGTTTTCCTGATGATGGCAAGAAAAACAAGGCGTTGAGTCTGAATGTTGAAGTGAACTGTGAAGAGAGGAGCTTGTGGTTTTGGTCTGGTTCGATGGCGTGCGATGAGAAAACGAGGGCGCTACGGATCCTGACCGTATCCCGGATCGTGGCCCTATGCTGGAACTGTAGTTTACATAATATAAATTATCATGTTTATGGGTGCGTCTGGCAGCTTGCGATGCTGCATTGCGCGAGGACGCGCTGTCGCCCGATCCCTGACGATCGGACTCCACGCTGCGCTCAGCAGGTACAGATATGTTCGAGTACGGAACGTACCCGCGCCATCGCGTCCTGCAACACATGTTCGATCTGGTTGAAGGCGATGCCCGAGGTGCTGTCGCCGCGCCCGGCTGCGTAGTTGGCGACTACATTGATTGCGGCGTAAGGGAGATTGAGTTCGCGCGCGAGCACGGCTTCCGGCATGCCGGTCATGCCGACCACTTCCGCACCATCGCGTTCGAGACGAACGATTTCCGCGGCGGTTTCCAGCCTTGGCCCCTGCGTCGCGGCGTACACGGCGCCGTCCAGCATGTTTTCGCCAGCCCGTTCGCCGGCCGCAAGGATGCGTTCGCGCAGCAATTGGTCATAGGGGTGCGTGAAATCGATGTGATGCACCGGTTCATCCGCACGGTCGTAGAACGTGCCGATGCGCCCCCAGGTGTAATCGATGATCTGGTGTGGCACGACCAGCGAGCCGGGTACGAGGTCGGCCCGGATGCCACCGACGGAGGCCACCGAGAGGATCGCGGTGGCGCCCGATTCGCGCAGCGCCCAGATGTTTGCACGGTAATTGACGACGTGCGGCGCAATGGTGTGGCCAAAGCCATGGCGCGCCAGGAAGACGACCGGCTGTCCGCACAGTTGCCCGAAGATGACCGGCCCGGACGGTTCCCCGTACGGCGTGCGTACGATCTCTCGTCGCTGGATATCCAGGGAAGACAGGCGGGACAGCCCGCTACCGCCAATGATCGCAAGCATCCGGTTCTCCATCTCGAAAGCGGCGCCGATTCTAGCATGCAGGAGGCACCGCCCTGCCCGCCCGGACATTTCGTGCAAAACGAGTCACGGGAAAGACATATACACATGTTATAATCATCGGCTTTTCAGTCACTTCTGTCGCCCTCTCATGCCCCGCGCCATCCGCAACATCGCCATCATTGCCCACGTCGACCACGGCAAGACCACCCTCGTCGACCAGCTTCTGCGCCAATCCGGCACCTTCCGCGACAACCAGCAGGTTGCCGAACGCGTGATGGACTCCGGTGACATCGAGAAGGAACGCGGCATCACCATCCTGTCGAAGAACTGCGCCATCCAGTACGGCGACACGCACATCAACATCGTTGACACCCCGGGGCACGCCGACTTCGGCGGTGAGGTCGAGCGCGTGCTGTCGATGGTCGACAGCGTGCTGCTGCTGGTCGATGCGCAGGAAGGCCCGATGCCGCAGACGCGTTTCGTGACGCGCAAGGCGCTGGCGCTCGGCCTCAAGCCGATCGTCGTGGTGAACAAGATCGACCGTCCGGGCGCGCGTCCGGACTGGGTCATCGACCACACGTTCGATCTCTTCGACAAGCTCGGCGCAACCGAGGAGCAGCTCGACTTTCCGGTGATCTACGCGTCCGGTCTGAACGGCTTTGCGATGGAGAAGATCGACGATCCGCGCACCGACATGCGCCCGCTGTTCGAGGCCATCCTGAAGCATGTGCCGGCGCCGGAAGTCGATGCCGACGGTCCGCTGCAACTGCAGATCTGCTCGCTCGACTACTCGACCTACATGGGTCAGCTGGGTATCGGCCGCATCAAGCGCGGCCGCATCCGTCCGAACCAGGAAGTGGTCGTGATGTACGGCGACGAGAACCGTGGCAAGGGCAAGGTCAGCCAGATCCTGACCTTCAAGGGCCTGGAGCGCTCTCCCGCCGAGTCCGCCGAGGCCGGCGACATCGTGCTGGTTGCCGGTATCAGCCAGGTGAATATCGGCGTGACGCTGTGTGATCCGGAGCGGCTCGAAGGCATGAAGCCGATCGCCGTGGACGAGCCGACGCTGACCATGAACTTCATGGTCAACACCTCGCCGCTGGCCGGTCGCGAGGGCAAGTTCGTCACCAGCCGCCAGATCCGCGAGCGTCTGGAGAAGGAACTGCTCAAGAACGTCGCCCTGCGTGTCACTTACACCAATGATTCGGACGTTTTCGAGGTTGCCGGGCGTGGCGAACTGCACCTGACCATCCTGCTCGAGAACATGCGGCGCGAAGGCTTCGAACTGGCCGTCGGGCGTCCGCGCGTGGTGTTCAAGGAGATCGACGGCGTCAAGAGTGAGCCCTATGAGCTGCTCACCGTCGATGTCGAGGAAGACCATCAGGGTGGCGTGATGGAAGAACTCGGCCGGCGCCGCGGTGAGCTGCAGGACATGCAGCCGGACGGCAAGGGGCGCGTGCGCCTGGAGTACCGCATCCCGGCACGCGGCCTGATCGGCTTCCAGGGCGAGTTCCTGACCATGACACGTGGTACCGGTCTCGCCAGCCACGTCTTCGACGATTACGGTCCGATGGCCGGAGCGATGAGCGATCGCCGCAACGGTGTGCTGATCTCGCAGAACGATGGTGCTGCCGTGGCCTTTGCGCTGTGGAACCTGCAGGATCGCGGTCGCATGTTCGTCAGTCCGGGCGAAGCGCTGTATGAAGGCATGATCATCGGCATTCACACGCGTGACAATGATCTCGTGGTCAATCCGATCAAGGGCAAGCAGCTGACCAACGTGCGCGCTTCCGGCACCGACGAGGCTGTGCGTCTGGTGCCGCCGATCCAGCTGACGCTGGAGTCGGCCATCGAGTTCATTGCCGACGATGAAATCGTCGAGATCACGCCCAAGAGCATTCGTCTGCGCAAGCGCCATCTCAAGGAAAGCGATCGCAAGCGCGCCGCCAAGGCCGAAGCCTGATTCAGCTCTTCAGAAACGAAAATGGCGCCGTGAGGCGCCATTTTTTTGTGTCTGCCGCAGGTCAGGCGCGGCTGGAGAGGTATTCGGAAAAATCCGCCCTGACTTCGGGGTGACGCAGCGCGAACTCCACCGTGGCCTTCAGGTAACCGATCTTCGAGCCGCAGTCGTAACGCGTACCGTCGAATTCATAGGACAGCACGGCCTCCTCCTTCAGGAGCGCCGCGATGGCGTCGGTCAGCTGAAGTTCGCCACCTGCCCCCGGTTTCACCGCCCGGATATGGTTGAACACCCGCGGGGTCAGGATGTAGCGACCGACGACGGCCTGCGTGCTGGGCGCCTCCTCGGCTTTCGGCTTCTCGACAATGCCGGAAACCCGCATCACCTTGCCATCCTGCCCTTCCGTGCTGACGATGCCGTACTGACGGGTGTGCTCGCGGGGCACGCTCATCGTGCCCAGTACCGAGCAGCGGTGGTAGTTATAGACTTCGACCATCTGCTGCATCACCGGTTTGCCGCCCGGGTTGTCGAGCAGATCGTCGGCCAGCATCACGACGAAGGCCTCGTCATCGTCGATGACGTGCGAGGCACACAGTACCGCGTGACCAAGACCGAGCGCCTCGGCCTGGCGGATGTAGATGCAATTGACGTTGCTCGGCACCGTGCGTCGCACGAGTTCGAGCAATTCCGTCTTGCCGCGGGCCTCGAGCTCGGTTTCCAGTTCGTAGGCCTTGTCGAAGTGATCCTCGATGGCGCGCTTGGTGCGGCCGGTAATGAAGATCAGGTTGGTGATGCCGGCTGCCACGGCTTCCTCCACCGCATACTGGATCAGCGGCTTGTCGACGATGGGCAGCATCTCCTTCGGACTGGCCTTGGTGGCGGGCAGGAAGCGGGTGCCCATGCCGGCGACGGGGAAGACGGCCTTGGTGATCTTCTTCATTCGGAATCCTGTTTCAGTTCTGGCCGACGAGTGCGAGCAGAGCCGCCTCGTCGAGTATGGAAATGCCGAGTTCCTCGGCCTTGGACAGTTTCGAGCCGGCGTCCGCGCCAGCCACGACATGGTGCGTCTTCTTCGATACCGAACCGGTGACCTTGCCGCCGTGTGCTTCGATCATGGCCTTGGCTTCGTCGCGCGACATCGACGGCAGCGTCCCGGTCAACACGAAGGTCTTTCCGGCCAGTGCTGCGCTAGCCTCCCGGGATGGTGCCTCTTCGGACCATTGCACACCTGCTGCGCGCAGCGCTTCGATGACTTCGCGGTTGTGTGGTTCGGAAAGGAACTCGACGATGCTGCGTGCAACGACCGGCCCCACATCCGGCACCGTCTGCAGCACATCCACGTCCGCCTCCATGATTGCATCGAGCGATCCGAAGTGACGTGCGAGGTCCCTCGCCGTGGTCTCGCCGACGTTACGAATGCCGAGCGCGAAGAGAAACCGCCCGAGGGTGCTCGTGCGACTGGCGGCGATGGCGTCGAGCAGATTCTGTGCCGACTTCTCGCCCATACGCTCCAGCGTCAGCAGATCCTGCATGCGAAGCCGATACAGATCCGCGGGCGTCCGGACCATGCCCGCATCCACCAGCTGATCGACGAGTTTCTCGCCCAGCCCTTCGATGTCCATTGCCCGGCGGCCGGCAAAATGCAGCAGTGCCTGCTTGCGCTGCGCCGGACAGAACAGCCCGCCCGTGCAGCGTGCGACCGCCTCGTCCTCGGCACGCACGACATGCGAACCGCACACCGGACAGGCCGGATGACGTGCCAGCAGATCGAAGCGCGGCAGCTCGCGGGTGCGCCGCTCCAGCACCGGGCCGACCACCTCGGGAATGACGTCCCCTGCCCTGCGCACGATGACGAAATCGCCGATGCGCACGTCCTTGCGGTCGATCTCGCCCTGGTTGTGCAGCGTGGCGTTGGTGACCGTCACGCCGCCGACGAAGACCGGCGCCAGCCGTGCCACCGGCGTAAGCGCGCCGGTGCGGCCGACCTGCACCTCGATGTCGAGCAGTTCGGTTATCTCTTCCTGCGCCGGATACTTGTGCGCGACGGCCCAGCGCGGCTCGCGCGTGACGAAGCCGAGCTGCTCCTGAAGCGCAAAGTCATCGACCTTGTAGACCACTCCGTCGATGTCGTAGGGCAGGCTGTCACGCAGCGCGGCAATTTCGGCATGAAACGCGACCAATCCGTCCGCACCTTCGGACAGCGCGCGGTGCTCGCATACCGGAAATCCTGCCGAGCCAAGCGCTACCAGCATGTCGGACTGCGTGGACGGAAGATCGAATCCCGAGCACGCCCCGATGCCGTATGCAAAGAACGACAGCGGGCGCTGCGCGGCAATTCGCGGATCGAGCTGGCGTACGGCGCCAGCGGCGGCATTGCGTGGATTGACGAAGATCTTCTCGCCGGCTTCACGCTGGCGCTGGTTCAGGCGCTCGAAGGCATCCCGGCGCATGTAGATTTCCCCGCGAACTTCGAGCAACGGCGGAACGATGCCCTGCAGACGCAGCGGGATCTGTCTGATGGTGCGTATGTTGTGCGTGACGTCCTCGCCCGTACTCCCGTCGCCGCGCGTGGCGGCACAGACCAGCAGACCTTGCTCGTAGCGCAGGTTGATGGCCAGGCCATCGAATTTCAACTCGGCCAGATAGCGCACGGGCGGCCCATCGGCGGGCAGCCTCAGGGCGTTGCGCAGACGCGCGTCGAAGTTGCGCGCCCCCTGCGCCGTGATGTCGGTTTCGGTACGGATCGAAAGCATCGGCACGGCATGACGTACCGGCTTGAGCTCCGGTGCCGGCGTGCCACCCACGCGCTGCGTGGGCGAGTCCGGCGTCAGCAGCTCGGGATGGGCCTGTTCGATCGACTGCAGTTCCCGGAAGCTGCGATCATACTCGGCGTCCGGAACGGTCGGCGCGTCGAGTACGTAGTAAGCGTGATTCCAGGCATCCAGACGCGCACGCAGTTCGCGAACCCGCTCTGTGATGTCGCCCCCCATGTGCGCTCCGTTCACGCCGAGAACAGGCGTGCAGCGAGTGCGCTGCCGGGCGGGATGCCGCCCTCCTCCATCTGCGCCTGAAGGTGCTGGATCTGACGGCGGATGAGCGCTGCCTGCTCGGCGCCGAAGACGGTACGGTTGTCGTCCACGATCTCGCCGTCGAGTGCCTGGGCCATCGTTTCGGCGACCCGCATCATGGAGTCGAAGACTGCGGCGCCGTTGGCGACCAACGGCACATCCACGACGAAGGTCAGGCCGTGGATCTCCAGCTCCTGCAGGGTGTTCGCGTCAAACACCCCGGATTCGGGGTTGTTCAGCATGAACAGGCTCATGCCCTGGGCGTCGCATGAGTGAAAGCGGCCGTCATCGCCCAGCTGCATGCCGCAGGACTCGGCCAGTTCGCGGATGCGCGGGCCCGGAAACGGGTCGCGCGCGGCGACGACATTGATGCCGACCTGTACGTCGACGCTGGCACACAGCCTGTCGGTATCACCGGCATTGGCCAGTGCAGCCGAGCGCAGCGGGACGTTGGCCGGAACGGCCAGAAACTGGTCAGCCACGCGCTGCACGCCTTCGGTGAAACGGCGGAATTCGTGTTCATCAATCGCCCCGCGACGGTCGACCATCTGCAGTGCCACGCACAGCCAGTGGAAGTCGCCGGTACTGTGTGCCGAGAGTGCCTGCCACAGGTTGCTGCCGTCATCGAAGCCATACCAGCGCACAGTCTTGGAAACATCACGCAGCTGATCCGCCTGTGCCGCCCACAAGCGCGGAACGTCGATGGCCTCGATGGCCTCGATGCAGATGATGCAATCGGCGCGCGGATCGAGCTCGCGCGGGATCGGTGGCAAGGCATGGCGACCGCTGGGCTGTGCGTCGTTGCTGATCTCCTCGGTCGGCACCATGGAGTCGAACTCCCCGGACGGGTCGATCTCCTCATCGTCCATGCTCGGCTCGATGCGACCACGCGGCGCCTCGTCGAGCAGCACGTCCGCATGATCCGAACGGAAGGTGGATTCCGCGATCTTGCGGTGCTTGCGCTCCTGCCACTTGTTGTACGCCAGGATGCCGACCACTGCGGCAACGCCGAGTGCGATCAGTCCGATCTGCAGTTCGCTGTCCATCATTGTTCCCGTGTCGCGACCCGCTGCCGGGTCGTCGTGCCCCAAGGGGCGTGTTGCCTTGAGTGACGCACGCGCGTGCGCCCCGAATTCATCCGCGTCCTCACGCGGCAGCCGGCTCAGCCATGCGCAGAGCCGCCTCGATGTCCACTTCGACCACGCGCGACACGCCCTGCTCCTGCATCGTCACGCCCACCAGTTGCTCGGCGATCTCCATCGTGATCTTGCTGTGACTGATGAAGACGAACTGCGTCTGGGAGGACATGCGCCGCACCATGTTGCAGTAGCGCTCGGTATTCGCATCGTCCAGCGGTGCGTCGACTTCGTCAAGCATGCAGAACGGCGCCGGATTGAGCTGGAACATCGAGAATACCAGTGCGATCGCGGTGAGAGCCTTCTCTCCACCCGACAGCAGATGTATCGAGCTGTTTTTCTTGCCGGGCGGTTGCGCCACGATCTGGATGCCGGCATCGAGTATTTCTTCGCCCGTCATCACCAGTGCGGCCTGACCGCCGCCAAACAGCTGGGGAAAGATTTCGCCGAACTGCCGGTTGACGGTGTCGTAGGTCTGGCGCAGCTGTTCGCGTGTTTCACGGTCGATCCGACGGATCGCGTCTTCGAGCGTTGCGATGGCTTCGCTGAGGTCGTCATTCTGCGCATCGAGGTACCCGCGGCGCTCCTCGGCAGTCGTCACCTCATCCAGCGCGGCGAGGTTGACCGGGCCGAGCTCGTCGATCTCACGTGCCAGGCGCGACACTTCGCGTGTCAGCGCGGCCTCGCGAAGCTCTTCGGTGAGCAGCGGCCGCAAGGCGTCGAGATCGGCGTTGGCTTCGGTCAGACGTTCCTCGAACTGCGTCGCCGCCATCGAGGCTGCCTGTACCGCCAGACGCAACTCTCCGATGCGGTCGCGCAACGGGGCCGCCGCATGCTCGCAGGACAGTCGCTGCTCCTCGATCGCGCGCAGCTGTGCTGCCGCATTTTCCTGCGCGTCGCGGCAGGCGGCCAGCTCTGCCTCGCGGCGACCGCGCAGTTCCAGCGCTTCCTGCAGCGCGGCTTCACAGCGCGCGACGTCGGTCGCTGCCAGCGTTTGCGCGTGCGTATCGGTTTCGCTTGCGATGCGTTCGATCTGCTCGACGGCCAGGCTCACGGTACGCCCGGCTTCCTCAAGCTTGCCGGCACATTCACGCAGTGAGAAGCGCGCTTCCTGCTCCTCGCGCGCCGCGTTCTGCTCCAGCATGCGCACCTCGCGCAGCTCCTGCTCCCGTTCGGCGAGCACTTCCTGCACGGCGAGCAGCCGTTCCTGCTGCATGCCTGCGAGTTCGGCGCAGCGGGAGTGCTCGGCGTCGGCCCGGGCTGCGTGATCATGCTCGGTTTCTTCGAGACGCTTCAGTTCGGCCAGATCGCGTTCGATCTGTGCGCGGCGTTCGCTTGCGCGTTCGCCCGCCTGCACGAGCTTGAGCAGGTCGACCTGCGCCGTGTGCAGCTGCTGCTGCAACGCCTGCGCGTCGCGGCGTGCGGCATTGAGGGCGTCCTGCAGCTCCATCGCGGCGGTTTCGCAACCGGCCACCGCTGCTTGGTCTGCGTCCGCCTCCCGTCGCAGCGTCCCGATGTGCGCATCCAGTGCGTCGATCTCGCGCTGGCGCTCGATCACGCCGTGCGTGCGGTCGTCGGGCGCATGATGGCTGAGGGCAGTGCGGCTCAGGCAACGCCCCTCACGGTCCACCAGCGTGCGATCGGCCTGCAGTTCGGCGCGGCGAGCGACCCAGGGAGCGAGCGAATCCACCGCGCAGACGCCACTCAACCAGTTGGACAGCAATGCAGAAACAGCCGGATCGGTGCTGCGCACGAGGTCCGTGAGTGCGCAGCTGCCCTCGACGGGCGTGGCGCCCGGCGTGACGGAGGCGTCGTCCGCGAACACCAGCGCCAGCGAAGAAGGTGGCACATCGCCCAGCACGGTGGCTGCGTGCTCGGCGTCCGCCCCGGTCAGTGCCGCGAAGCGTTCGCCGAGCACGGCCTCGACGGCCGCCTCCCAGCCGGCTTCGACCTCGATCTGCCGCCACAGCGGAGTGAGGGACGCCAGACCGTGCCTCTCCAGCCAGTCGCCGAGCTTGCCGCTGGTCTGCACACGCGCCTGCAGCTGAGCCAGCGCCTCACGGCGTGCGCGTTGTTCGGTGAGGGCTCGGCGGGTGTTCTGCTCGCGCGCGAGGGCCTGCTTCAGCGCGGCCTGCACGTCGGGCCAGCGCGCCTGGCGACCGGCGAGCGCTTCGTGCAGGTCGTTCAGGCGTTGTTCGAGCTCGACGACGGCGGCCTCATCGCGCGCGATGCTCTCGGCATCCGGTCCGGTCACGCGGCCCGCTTCGTCTTCCAGCCGGGTGCGGCGTTGAGCCAGGTTGTCGAGCGCCCGCAGCGCGCTGGCGCGCTGGGTTTCCTCTACGCGCAGCTTCTGTTCGCTTGCAGCCAGCTCACGACTCGCCTCTGCCACGCTGGCTTCGGCCGCGGTGCGCTCCGCCTCGACTGCAGGCAGGCGGTCGGCAATCTCGGCGTGACGGGCAGCGGCATGTTCGGCACGGTGCTCTGCATTGTCGAGCAGGTCCTTCCAGCGTTGGCCGTCCTGCTGTGCCGCACGCTGGCGCGCCTGCCAGTCGACCAGCGATGCGGCAAGCTCTGCCAGACGCTGTTCCAGCCGCGCCCGCGTGTCCTTGAGGTGTCGCACTTCGCTGTCCAGCCGGCTCGCCTCGGCAGACGCCGCGAACAGCG
>JBFHJY010000009.1:0-15846 GCA_041595655.1 Azoarcus sp. | reverse complement strand
TCAGGCGGCGCGTGCTGTGGATGAGTATTTGATGGGTGAGAGCCTCCTGCCTCGCTGAGCGGCGAATCGCCCAAGGGCGGGGAGTGGTGGAACGCGGGTTGAGGCCCGCGTTGCGCGAGGCTCGTCAGGTTCGCTCTGCGTGCATGTGAAAACGGTCCCCCACGGGGTCCGTTTTCATTTTTGGGCGTGGTGTTCCGCAGCGTGCGTCTCCAGTCCGGTGAAAACGGGCTCCGTCACGTCGGCATTTCCAGCACGGCTGCGGCCGTTCGCTGGCCACTCAGCCATGCCCCCTCCAGGCGTCCCCCGCTCAGCCAGTCTCCCGCAAGACCGATGCACTGCTCGCGCAGCCACACCTCCTGCCGGGCGCAGCTCGATGCGCCCTGCGCAAAGCGCCAGGAATGCGGCGTGACCGCGGTCGGGCGCGGTGCGCCGAGGTGCATGAAGGCCTCGATCATCGCTGCTTCGATTCCGTCCTCGCCTTCGTCCGGTGCATGCAACACCCAGGTGTGGCCTTGCGGCCGGTCGGGCTTGGAGGTGTCGCGGGCGACCCAGGACAGCACGCCTGCATTGACGAAAGCGGCATCGAAGGGCAAGCCGGGATCGACCTCGTATCGAAGGATCAGGGCACGGCTGGCGCGCATGGCGCAGCGTGATGCGGTAGCGGCCAATGGCGGTGCCACGTCGGCGAGCAGCGCGGCTGCCTGCGGGGCGGGCAGTGCAACGATGACCGCCGAGTAGCGTCGGCCTGCGGTTTCGCCCGGTGAGGTTTCGACGATCCAGTGTTCGCCCGCTCGTCGCAGCGCAGTCACGCGGCTGTCGTATCGCAGCGGCAGTCCGGCGCTCAGATGGCGTCCGATGACTGACATGTCCGGCGTGCCGACGAAGCGGGTTTCGCCATTCGACACCGGGGAGAACGCCTTGCCGTCGAAGGCGACGATGCGGGCCTGCCATTCGGCCACGATTCCGTTCCTGCGCCACGCTTCCACGGCAGCGCGGAATCGCTCGTCGCGGGCCGTGAAATACTGCGCGCCATGATCAGCCTGCCAGCCATCGCCGTACAGGGTGTCGCAGCGGCCGCCTGGCCCACGGTTTTTGTCGATCACTTCGACCGCGATGCCGGCGGCCTGCAGCCGTCGGGCGCAGGCCAGTCCCGCGATGCCGGCGCCGATGATGGCGACGGGGTGTTCATTCGTTGGCATGAGGGCTCACAGGGTGATTGCGGCGGTCGCAAGCGATGCCACGGCGCCGATGGTCAGCGGTGTCCGCAGCCTGAGATACCAGCTCGGCAGCTGCCCTCGTCGCGCCAGCGCCACGTCGAACAGGTAGTGCACGACGAACAGCACGCTCAGCACTCCCGCCCCGGCCTGTGGCGGCAATAGCAGCGCCACCCAGGCTCCGAGTGCCGGAACCACCGACCAGTACATCATGCGCGCGCGACGCCCGGCCGACTCGGATTGCCACACGGTGGCGAAGCCCCAGTGCAGCGCTCCGACGAAGCTCAGGATCACCGCGCCGTAGGCAAGCAGGGCGAAGGCCCAGCGCGAAGCGTGTGACGGATCGAGCAAGCTGGCTGCGGCGAGCGAACAGAACGGAACCAGTCCGCCGAAGCCGAGCCAGCGGGCCGGTTGCGGCATGGAGTGCGTCAAGGTGTTCATCGTGATCTCCCGTGTGTGGCATGGGGTGTCGAGAAGTGTTCGGCATGGTTGCGGCGCATCCAGCGCAGCCAGGCCGAGAATGACGGCATGGCCTCATCGGGCTCGGGCAGGAAGGGAGCAGGCGCCTCAAGGCGCAAGGGCAGAGCGCCGAAGGTCATCGCATAGTCCGGCTCGGGCGCCAGCGTGGCACGTGCCTCGAGGCAGCCGTCCAGCATCAGCGCGAGATTCTCCGGTCTGCCGATCCAGATCGCGTCGCACAGAGAGCGCATCCGCTCCAGCACGAACTGCCAGCGTCGCGCCGACCACGGAAAGCGGGCATGAAATGGCAAGACCACTACGCCGAGCACGCATTCCGCCTCTGGCCGTCGTGCGAGATCCCAGGGATGTAGCAGCGCCACGCGGCGACCGCGTGTCAGCCGCGCGAAGTCGTGCGCCGAAGGACGCTGTGGTGGTCTGGACAAAAGCTTCGGCGCCGTCACGCCATCGTCGCGAGCGGGGGACGGACCGATGTCCGGCGCATGGACCGCCGTGCGCGCAAGCGCTTCATAGTCGGTATCGATGACCGATCCGGGGCTCTGCAGCAGTGGTGCGTAGCGTGCGACGTTGGCTGCGTTGAAGAGATAGGGCTTGCTGCTGAAAGTGCCGGCGACCCATTGCCACGACAGATGATTGCTGGCGACATCGCCGTCGAGCAGGTGGCCGTACATCCAGTCCGCGCCGACGCGCCAGTGGACCTTTCTGAGGTGTACGCAGTAGCTCGCCAGCCACAGGCGCTGATGATTGTGCAACCAGCCCTGCGTGTACAGTTGCCGGATCGAGGCGTCGATGACGCGCACTCCGGTGCGTGCCGTCAGCACGTCCGCCGGCAACGTCGGTCGGTAGCCAGCGGTCGGAGCGTGGGCGGGAGGGTGCAGATCGCTCAGGATCGCCTCACCGCGCAGCCGGCGCACATGGTGGAAGAAGCTGCGCCATGCCAGCTGCTGCAGCAGGGGGTCGTCCAGCGTCAGACCGAAGCGCTCACGCCACAGGGCGTACAGCTCCCCGTCCCGTAGCAGGCCGTGCGTGATGTAGGGCGACAGTGCCGTGACGCTACCGTCAAGGTAATTGCGCCGTGTTGCATAGGCCGCCGGACGGACCGACAGCGCGCGACGCAGGGCGGCGAAGCGGGCTGGCGGGAACGTGATTGAAGGCCCTGAGGCTGGAACCGGCGACGAGTCGTGCAGTGAAAGCAGCACGGCAGGCGAACTTGTGAGCATGGCTGCGGTCTTTTGTCTGAGTTTGTCTAGGACAAAATGCAGACGCAAAGTTCGCGCGGAGATCACGCCCTGTCCATTCCTGTTCACATCGTCTGGTTCAAGCGCGACCTGCGCGTGCGGGACCACTGGCCCTTGCATCGTGCCAGCCGCAGCGGGCCGGTGCTGGCGCTGTATTGCTTCGAGCCGGAGCAACTCGCGCAGCCGGATGCGTCGAGACGCCACCGCAGCTTTGTCGAGGCCTCCCTGGCGGAGCTCGCGCACGACCTGGCGCGTGCCAACATCAGGCTGTTGGTCTGGCACGGGGAGGTGGTCGAGGCGTTTGCCGCCCTGCGTGCCGTGCACCCTCTTGCAGCCCTTTGGAGCCACGAGGAGACCGGCAACCTGTCCAGCTATGCACGTGATCGTGCGGTCGCCGGCTGGTGTCGCACACATGGTGTGGTGTGGACCGAAGTGCCGCAGACCGGGGTGGTGCGCCGTCTGCGCGACCGTGACCACTGGCACGCGGAGTGGGAGGCCTTCATGGCTGCCGGGGTCGCGCCGCTGCCCGAGGTGGTGCCGGATCTGCCACCCGTCGTTGCCGGGCTGTGCGCTTCGCCGCCGCAAGTGCCGGCTGCGCCTTTTGGCCAGCGTGGAGGACGGCGCGCTGCTGCGGCCGTGTTGCGGGAGTTTCTTGAGGGGCGCGCCGCAGCCTACCGTGGTGGTATCTCCAGCCCGCTCAAGGCACCTACGGCGTGTTCGCGCCTGTCGCCGTATCTCGCCTGGGGCAATGTGTCGATGCGCGAGGTGGTGCGTGCCACGCGAGCGCGTGCCGCACAACTGGCCGACCTGCCGCCCGAGCGGCATGTGCCGCGGCTGCTGGCCTCGCTGCGTGCGTTCGAGTCGCGCCTGCACTGGCACTGCCATTTCATCCAGAAGCTCGAATCCGAGCCCGCGCTGGAAGTCCGCAACATGCACCGCGGTTATGACGGTTTGCGCGAGGACGATTTCGACCGCATCCGGTTCGAGGCCTGGGCGCGTGGAGAGACCGGCGTGCCGCTGGTCGATGCCTGCATGGCGATGCTGCGCGAGACCGGTTGGCTCAACTTCCGCATGCGCGCGATGCTGATGAGTTTTGCTGCCTATCAGCTGTGGCTGCACTGGCGCGAACCCGGCCTGCATCTGGCGCGGCTGTTCACGGACTACGAGCCCGGCATTCACTGGCCGCAGGTGCAGATGCAGTCTGGCGTGACCGGCATCAATGCGCTACGCGTGTACAACCCGGTCAAGCAGGCGCGCGATCATGATCCCGATGGCGTCTTCGTGCGTCGCTGGCTGCCGGCTCTGCGTCAGGTGCCGGACGCCTGGCTGTTCGAGCCGTGGAAGATGCCGAGCAACGTGCAGGCCGCTTGCGGCGTGCTGATCGGGCGCGACTACCCGGCGCCGCTGGTGGAGCCGGACGCGGGTCTTCGCGCAGCGCGCGCCCGCATCGCCGAGTGGCGCAAGCGTCCCGGCCTGAAGGAAGAGACTCAGCGGGTGTTCCTGCAGCACGGCAGCCGCAAGAAGGTGACCACCCGCCGCCGCAAGTCCATGCGCACGCGTGCCAGCGCGCAGCGCGATCTGTTCGATACGCAGGAGAACGCATGACTGAAGCACAACGATTCATCGTGTATTACGACGGGGGCTGTCCGCTGTGCAGTCGCGAAATCGGCTTCTACCAGCGCCAGCCGGGCGCCGACAACATCGAATGGGTGAATCTGGTCACGGCCGACCCCGGAGCGCTTGGCGATGACCTCGACTTCGACGCTGCCATGGCGCGCTTTCATGTGCGCCGGCCGGACGGGCGGCTGGCTTCCGGCGCGCTCGGCTTCGCCCTGATGTGGCAGCAGCTGCCACGATTGCGTCTGGCCGGGCGTATCGCGGCGCTGCCGGGCATCGTGCATGTGCTTGAGGTCGGCTACCGGCTGCTGCTGCGTATGCGCAAGCTGTGGCGCAAGCCTGCAGAGAGGTGTCCACTGCCGCAGCAGGGCCCGGTACGCAAGCCCTGACGCATCTGCCGACCCGGCGTTAAGATGCACGTTTCATGCACCGTTCGACGGCCTCCTGATCATGCGACACCGCTTCAAACGCAACGAACGCCTCTACCAGATCGCGCTGCGCTCGGACTGGACCTTTTCCGCCAAGCTGGCAGCCGGCGGACTGGCGATCGGTGTGTTCCTGATCCCGCTCATTCTGGCCGGCACCGGTGACCCCGATCTGCAGCCGCTGGCGGGAGTGACGCGCTTCCTCGGCGGGGTATTCACGGTCGCCTTCGCCGGCATCGGCATCCGTCGCTATATCGCCCAGCGCAAGGAGGCCCAGTCGCCGGCGCCGGACGACAAGGACGCCGGATGAGCACCGGCGAGGATATCGATCTGGAAGAGCCGTCGATGCGCAGCATCGCTGCGCGCCACCCGCGCGTCGGCAAGGTGGAGGCTGTCTTTCTGCGCCCGGGCCGCATGCAGCCGGTGCAGGCCGTAACGGAGGTTGCGGCGCTGGCCGAGCGCGGCCTCGACGGCGACCGCTCGTCCTTCGCACCGCCGTCGCGTCCGGGCGGCGGCAAGCGTCAGGTGACGTTGCTGCAGGCCGAGCATCTGCCGCTCATCGCCGCGTTTGCCGGCCGTCAGGACATCGATCCGCGCGAACTGCGCCGCAACCTCGTCATCTCCGGCCTCAACCTGCTCGCCAGCCGCAGCCTGTTCAAGGACCGCCCGCTGGTGCTGCAGGTGGGCGAGGCGGTGTTCGAGGTCACCGGCTCCTGCGATCCCTGCTCGCGCATGGAAGAAGTGCTCGGCCCCGGCGGCTTCAACGCCATGCGCGGCCACGGCGGCGTCACCGCCCGCGTGCTGCAGGGCGGTCGCATTCGCGTCGGGGACGCGGTGCGCTGCGTACCGCAAACCGCCGCCCCGTAGGTCCGATAAGCGCCGCAGGCGCGCATCGGACGCTGCCGCAGTCGTGTCACCGCCCCGGTGTCAGATGCGCTCCGCTTATCTGACCTACGAAACCGCTTGGCCAACCCTCCGCGTCAGCCGCGGAAAATACCCGCCCAGCGTCACCGCCCGCGCCACGTAGCTGACATGGAAGGCCGCCCACAGCCCGTGGTTGCCCCAGCCGCGCAGCAGCCACCAGGCGGCCAGAAAGATCGCCAGCGACAGCAGCATCGAGCGACGCATCTCCACCGTGTGCGTCGCACCGATGAACACCCCGTCAAGCTGGAAGGCCCACACCCCGATCAACGGCGCCAGCGCAGCCCAGGCCAGATGTTCCCGCGCGGCTTCACGCGTAGCGGGGTCCGCCGTCAGCAGGTCGATCACCACCGGGCCGCCCAGCACGAAGACGACGGACAGCAGTCCGGCCAGCAGCACCGCCCACAGCGTGGTCACGAAAACCGCGGTGTCGAACATCGCGCGCCGCATCGCGCCCACCGCCCGCCCGACCAGAGCCTCCGCCGCGAAAGCCAGTCCGTCCAGAAAGTACGAGGCGGTGGCGACGAAGTGCATCAGCACCGCATTGGCCGCCAGTATGACCTCGCCCTGTTTCGCCCCCTGCGCGACGAACCACAGCGACATGAAGATCAGCGCCATCGAGCGGATCATGATGTCGCGGTTCACCGCCAGGGTGCGCGTCAGCCGCTCCGTATCCAGCAACCGCGCGCATGTCCAGCGCCCGTCCACGCCACGCACATGCACCCGGGCCAGCGCCAGCCCCACGCCGGCCGCCAGGCATTCGGCCAGGAGCGTTCCGAGCGCGACGCCAGCCACGCCCATGCCGAGGCCGAGCACGAACAGCACGTCCAGCGCCACGTTGGAGAGATTGAGGGTCAGCTGCAGTGCCAGCGCCGTGCCGGCCCGTCCGCGCCCTATGAACCAGCCCAGCAGCGCGTAGTTTGCGAGTGTGGCCGGTGCGGCCCAGATGCGGAGGTCGAAGTACTCGCGTGCCAGTCCCTCCACCCGCGCGCCACCGTCGAGCAGTGCAAAGGCGGCCTCGCGGATCGGCCACTGCAACACGATCAGCGCCGTGCCCACGGCGCCTGCGATCAGCAGTGCGCGTCCGAGGCAGGCCAGCAACTCGTCGCCGTCGCACGCGCCCAGCGCCTGCGCGGTGAGCCCGGTAGTGCCCATGCGCAGAAAGCCGAAGGCCCAGAACACGAAAGTGAATATCAGAGCGGCCACCGCCACCGCGCCGATCTGCGCCGGGTCGGGAATCTGTCCGACCACTGCCGTATCGACTATGCCGATCAGCGGCGTCGACACGTTCGACAGCATCACCGGCACCGCCAGCGCCAGCACGCTGCGGTGGGAGATGCGGGGGTGCATGTGTGAATCGCTGCTCATGCCGCGATGATAGGGGCGAAGCAGGCTGGCGGCTCGGGTCGTCCGTGGTCGATTGCAGCACGAAGAAATATAAGAAAAAGCTGATTGACTGAAGAAGTGCCCTGCGCCAAGATCAAAAATTGACCAAGCTCATCCGGAGGCATCTTCATGGCAATCCGACACAACAACGCACTCATGGCGGCGATCGGCATGCTCGTTGTCGCCATCCCCCTTTCCGCGTCGGGATCGAAGTCCGGTGAGGAGGTGTATACGCACATGTGTTCCGCTTGTCATTCGGCCGGTGTCGCAGGGGCGCCGAAGGTCGGCGACCAGAAGGCCTGGGCTCCTCTGATCACGGAAGGTCAGCACATCGTCACCGCTCATGGCTGGGTCGGGGTGCGGGCCATGCCGCCGAGAGGGGGTGATCCCGGACTCGAGCTCGAGGAGTTCGCGCGCGCGACCGCCCACATGGCGAACACTGCCGGCGGCGACTGGGGAGAGCCGGACGACGCATTGCTGGAGCGCATCCGCGACGAGGAAGCCAAGCGCATCGAGGCGGTGCAGCAGGCCGAACAAGCGGTGTCTGATACGGCGTTGAAATCGGGCGAGCAGGTCTATGCCCAGATCTGTTCCGCCTGCCATCAGGGGGGGGTTGCCGGAGCACCGATGCTTGGCGGCAGGCAGGCCTGGGCGCCACTCATCGAGGAAGGCCAGGCGGTCGTTACCGCCCATGGTTGGGTCGGCGTGCGGGCCATGCCGCTCAAGGGCGGCAAGCCCGCTCTACGCCTCGAGGAGTTCGCGCGGGCAACGGCCTACATGGCGCGCACGGCGGGCGCTGACTGGTCTGACCCGGATGAGTCGATGATGGCGCACATCCGCCACGAGGAGGCGGAACGGATCGAGGACCTGAAGGAGAAGTGACGCCCCGGCGGCCTTCGCGGGGAGGCGTGGCGTGCGGGCAGGCGTCGCGGCGTGCGCAGCCTGCCCCGGTTGGCTGCGCTCCGCGTCAGTGCTGGACGCGTGCGAACACTTCACCCGTGTCGTTGAGCTTGAAGCTTCCGTCCGGCATGGGGCTTGCGGTGCGGTCCATGTACTTGACCTTGTAGCCCTCGAACTGGCGGTCCAGGTGGGTCATGCCGAAATCAAGATAGCTGATGCCCCGGGAAACCTTCTGCAGGATGAGCTTCTTGCCGTCCTGGTTCTGGATCGTGAATTCTTCATCGATCTTCATCATTACCTCCTTCTCAAGAAATGGCACCGCCGCCGTCTCTCTCTCCTTCCTGCAGCATTCCCCTGCTGCCGGCGGCGGCGCCTGACCGGAAAGCATCTTCCGGGTTCTGCGTCGTCGTTTGACGACACCGGTTGGAACAGCTCACATCCCCCGCGTCTTCAGGTTGGCCGACTGCCCGATGTCTGCAGCGGGCGGCCATGACCGAGATAATGTTGCATGTAGTATGCTGAATTCGAGTCGTCGAAGATGCGAAGTTCTTGCCAAATGAATTCAATCTTTTTGCACACGCCAACGACATGGACATAGCGCTGGCGCGGACCTTTCTGGCGATTGCCCACAGTGGCAGCTTCGCAGGCGCTTCCCGGGAGCTGCATCTGACGCAGACTGCGGTGACTGCGCGCGTCAAGAATCTCGAGGCTCAGCTGGGGTGTTCGCTGTTCGTGCGCAATCGTGCAGGCGCCCGGCTGACCGCTGAAGGCGAGCGTTTCGTGGATTACGCCCAGCGCATGGTCCTGGCGTGGGAGGCTGCACGTCGCGATATTCCGGTGCGGGACAAAGCGCCGGATCAGCTGTCGCTTGGCTCGGAGATCAGCCTCAGCAATCCGCTGCTGCTGCAGTGGGTGCGCCTGATCCGGGAGACGGACCCGGCAACGCGGGTCCGGGTTGAGGTCGGAGAAAGCGCCGCTTTGCAGCAGAAGGTGCTGCAGGGCAGTCTCGACGCGGTGCTGGTGTATCGGCCGTTCTATTGCGACGGGTTGCAGGTGGAGCAGATCCTCGAGGAAAAGCTCATTCAGATTGAGTCCACCGAGCAGGCCGAGCCCTACATCTACGTCGATTGGGGGCCAGACTTCCGGAAGGAGCACGATGCGGCGCTGACCGATCTGCCGGCGCACGCATTGTCATTCAACCTTGGCCCGCTGGCGTTGCAGTACCTCTTCCAGTGCGGCGGACGCGGTTACTTCCGCACCCGCGTGACGACGAGGGCCTTGCGCAAAGGCATGGTCCGGGTGGTGCCGAACGCGCCCGAATTCTCCTACCCGGTGTTTCTGGTGTACGCCCGCAATGCCAGTGCGAGCAGTCTGCAGGATGTGTTTCCGCTGCTGCGCCGGATCGCCCGCGATGAGTCCGACTGGGCGGAGCACTGGGAATTCTGTCCCTGACTCTGCAGGCCGCCTGCTCATTCCCGATGGATCGAGGTACTTGCGCTGGCTGAATCGCGTACTAACATCACAGTGTGATGTTTTACGGCGAGAGGAGGCAGCATGAACGTCGCGCGCATTCCGGGCATGTTGTTTACGCCTGCTGCAGGTTGGACCGATGTGCTGGTTTCCCGCCCTCCGGCCATTCGTCTCATGCACTGTGTTTTCGGGCCTGCGGCGATGCTGCCGCCGCTCATGATCGTGCTGGCGTCGGATACGCTGGGTCGCCAGTTGCTGCCTCAGGCCAGCCTGGTGACCTGGTTCGTGATCGCATTCATCGTGCTGGTCATCGAGTATGCGGCATTGCCTCTGATGACCTGGCTGATCATGGCGGTGGCTCAGGCGCACGGCGGATACCCGGACGCCTACCGGGCATTTACCCTTGCGGTATTCGCACCGATTCCGATCTGGCTTGCCAGCATCACCCTGCTCAGCGCCAATTCGATGCTGATTCTGGGCGCCTTGCTGGTGGGTGCCGCAGCCTCGACCGCGCTCGTCCGACATGGAACGAGGGCTTTGCTTGACGTTCAGGAGCCGGAAGAAGCGGGCTATACGGCGTTTACGGTGCTGTGCGCCGGAGCGGGCATCTGGGCCGTGTTCATCGCCATGGTGCTGATTCCCGCGGTGGTTGTGCGGTGACACCCGCTGCGGTCGGTGTCGGAGCGCAGTTTTGCAAGCAAGTTTGCGGGCTTGAGGGTTTTGCGTGACCTGTACATCGGCATGCAGCCATGATGACGCGGTGCCTTCAAGGCTGAGATGCGGTTGTTGCGCCGTCAACGACTGTAGCGATTGCGGGTCCTGCGTCGCAACTCCAGACGACTGCCGCGGTTACAATCCGGCGTCCTGTCGAACGATGCGACTCCATGATGTCCGTTTTCCGTCTTCTGCCTCCGTTGCTGCTGTCCTTGTGCGCCCCGCTCGCGCTGGCCCAGCAGGACGAGCTGCCCGAAGGCACGTTCAGCATCAATCTCGAGAACGACCTGTTCTACGACGCCGACCGCCACTACACCAACGGCGTGCGGTTCTCGTGGGTACCGGACCAACGGCGGCCGGTACCGCAATGGGCGCGGGAGTTCGCGCAGCTGATGCCATGGTTTCCGCATGACGGCTTGATCCGCTACGGCTACTCCTTCGGGCAGAGCATGTTCACGCCCACCGACATCACGATCGAGAACCCGCCGCAGGGTGAGCGTCCGTATGCGGGCTGGCTGTATGGCTCGATCGGTCTGGGCATCGAGACCGGGCGGGTGGTGGATCAGTTCGGCCTTACCGTCGGCATGGTGGGGCCGGCGTCACTGGCGCGGCAGACCCAGACCTTGGTGCACAAGAATGTCAGCGCCCCTCGGCCGCGGGGCTGGGATACCCAGCTGAAGAACGAACTGGGCGTGGTGGCGACCTGGCAGCGCAGCTGGCGCGGCATCGCGAGCACGCGCGTGCTGGGCCACGACCTGGATCTGAGCTCCCATGTCGGCGGAGCGCTCGGTAACGTGTTCACCTACGCCAATGGCGGGCTGATGGTGCGCTACGGCCCGAGTCTGCCGAACGATTACGGCCCGTCCCGTATCCAGCCCGGACTGCCGGGTTCGTCCGATTTCTCCCCACCGCGCGATTTCCGCTGGTATGCGTTCGCCGGCGTGGAGGGACGAGCGGTGGCGCGCAACATCTTCCTCGATGGCAACACCTTCCGCGACAGCCGCAGCGTGGAGCGGCGCAAGCTGGTGGGCGATGTCCAGTTCGGCGTGGTGCTTGACTGGCAGGACGTGCGCGTCAGCTACACGCATGTGATCCGCAGCAAGGAGTTCCACGGTCAGGACCACCACGATGTCTTCGGTGCGCTGACGCTGGCATTCAGGATCTGAGGGGACTCACTCGCCTCCGTCATCGGCTTCCGTGCCGTCGCCGCTGTCCTGCGTCCGGTCTGTGCGCCGCCGCGGTTCGCGTCGCTTGCGGTGGGCGCTGCGATGCTGATGCACGTCGATCGCGATCTTGCTGCCGACCAGCAGCAACAGCGCTGGCGCGACGGTGGTGGCGCCGGTCTCGATGATCGCCATGGCGCCGAGGATGATGGCGATGTGCAGCGCGACGATGCGCTTGTACGGGTCGAACATGATGTCGTCGGCATCACGTCCGGCGTCCTCGCGATCGAGGAAGTGGTGATACAGCGTCGACACGCCATGGCTGATCACGAACGCCAGCACCGGCAGGCCGAACAGCCCGGGCATCGCCGACGCGATCCATTCGAACTGGTCAATCAGCAGACGGAACGGCATCAGCAGCACGAAACTGTCGTCGAAATCGTCCGGTGGCGCCTCGCCCGGCAGGTCGGTGAGGGTCAGGATGAAGATGCCGTGGCCGGCACAGAAGAACGAGTAGTGAAAGCTGAAGAAGGCCGCTTGAGGCAGCACGCGCAGACCGCCGGCGTGCAGCATGCGAACCAGCGTCCAGCCGCCCACCACCAGATTCTCCATCCAGTACAGCAGCAACAGATAGTGTGCGTCCCAGTCGAAGAACAGCACGCCCACGGCGGGCGTAAGATTGGCGATGATCAGCGCGACGAGCGGGATGCGGTCGATGCGTTCAGGGTCTGTGCGGCGTTCGGTCATGGACGGTCGGGCGGGTGAGCGCCCTCCGATTGTGCGCCATGGTGCTCCTGTACGCACGGCCTTTGCTAGACTGGCCAACCAGTAACGGACGACGAAGCCGCCATGAGTGATGCTGCTCCGCAAGACCTGCCACCCGTCGCCATTCCGAACGCCGAGGAACGCGGTCGGCTGTTCGAAGCCGTGGTGGAGCAGTCATACAACTCGGTGCTGATCACCGATGCGGTGCCGCCACCACGCGGGCCGCGCATCGTGTATGCCAACCCTGCATTCTGCCGCATGACCGGCTATTCGCTCGACGAGCTGGTGGGGCGTTCGCCGCGCATGCTGCAGGGGGCCGATACCGATCGCGAGGTGATCGCCACCCTGCGCACCTGCATCACGGAGGAGCGTCGCTTCAAGGGCTCGACCTGGAACTACCGCAAGGACGGCACGCCCTACATCGTGGAGTGGAACGTGTCTCCGGTGCGCGACGCGGCCGGTACAACCACGCATTTCGTGTCGGTTCAGCACGACGTTTCCAGTCAGGTGGCCAACGAACGTGATCGTGCCGTGCTGGTGCAGGCGCTCGACGAGGCCAGTGCCGCGATCCTGATCACGGACGTCGAAGGCCGCATCGTGTTCGCCAACCGCGGCTTCACGCAACTCACCGGCTACGCATCGCAAGAGGTCATCGGTCACACTCCCGCGATCCTGCGTTCGGGCCAGCATTCGCCGGATTTCTACGCCAGGCTGTGGAACGAGTTGCGCACGGGGCGCTCCTTCCGCGAAACCTTCGTCAACCGCCGCAAGGATGGCACGCTGTTCCACGCCGAGCAGAGCATCGCGCCGGTGCGCGATGACACCGGCGCGATCACGCACTTCGTCAGTGTCAGCAAGGACATGACCGATCGCGTCAAGGTCGAGCGCGCCTTGCGCGACCAGGCCTTGCGCGACGCGCTGACGGGCGTGTGCAACCGGCGCGCCGGAGAGAGTGCGCTGGACCGCGCCTGGAGCGAGGCTTCGGTCGACGGGGCGCCGTTCTCGGTAATCGTCGCCGATATCGATCACTTCAAGCCCATCAACGACACGCACGGTCATGCAGTGGGGGACCGCGTGCTGATTCACGTTTCCGGAGCCTTGCGCAGAAGCGTGCGTGCTTCGGACGTGTTGGTGCGCTGGGGCGGCGAGGAATTTCTCGTCGTTGCGGTGGGCTGTGTGCTCGACCGTGCGATCGAGCTGGCCGAGCGCATGCGTGCGGCCGTGGCTGCCTGTTCCGACGAGGACGCCGGTCATGTGACCTTGTCCTTGGGTGTGGCCGAATGGCAGCCGGGTGAGCTGGTTGCGGATCTCATGCGCCGTGCCGACGAGGCGCTCTATCGCGCCAAGCGTGAAGGGCGCGATCGCGTCTGCGCCGCGGAGAAGGCCTGAATCCCCCAGCGGGCGTTGGCGCGGCAGGGTGCTCCGGTGTGAGTCAGGATTTGCGCGCAGGCAGCACGATGTTGAACAGCACCGCCAGCAGCCCGCACAGGCCCACGCCCTGCAGCGTGAAGCCATCCAGGTTGAGCGCCAGCCCGCCGACGCCGAAGATCAGAATCGATGACACGATCACCAGGCTGCGCGGCTCGTCCATGCTCACGCGGGCGTTGATCAGCGTCTTCAGGCCCACGCTCGCCACCGAGCCGAACAGCAGCATCATGATGCCGCCCATCACCGGCACCGGAATGGTTGCCAGCAGTGCGTTGAACTTGCCGACGAAGGCCATGGTGATGGCGAAGATCGCTGCCCAGGTCATGATCGCCGGGTTGAAGTTGCGCGTCAGCGTGACCGCGCCGGTGACTTCCGAATAGGTGGTGATGGGCGGCCCGCCGACCGAGCCGGCAAACAGCACGCCCAGGCCGTCGCCGGCCAGCGTGCGGTGCAGGCCGGGGTTCTTGGTGTAGTCCTTGCCGGTGACGCCGCCGATGGCCACCACGTCGCCGACGTGCTCGATGGCTGGCGCGATTGCCACCGGCAGCATGAACAGGATGGCCGCCAGCTCGAAGCTGGGGGTGGTGACGTTCGGCAGGGCGAACCACGGTGCGGCCGCCACCACCGAGAAATCCACCAGCCCGAACAGCACCGCCGCCAAATACCCCGCTGCCACACCGGCCGGGATCGGCAGCAGGCGCAGCAGGCCGTGCGCGAACACCGCCACCGCCACGGTGGTGCCGAAGGAGATCGCTGCCACGATCAGCGCCGTGCCGTAGGACACCAGCTCCACCGCGCCGTCGCCGCTGCGCCCGCTCGCCATGTTCACCGCCACCGAGGCCAGCGACAGGCCGATGATCATGATGATCGGCCCGATCACCACCGGCGGCATGTAGCGATGCACGATCTCGGCGCCGTGCTTCCACACCAGCCCGGCCAGCGCGAAATACGCCAGGCTCACGCAGGCCAGCGCGCCCATGGTGGCCGACAGCCCCCAGGTTTGCATGCTGTAGATGATCGGCGCGATGAAGGCAAAGCTAGACCCAAGGAAAATCGGTATCTGACGTTTCGTGATCCACTGGAACAGCAGCGTGCCGACGCCCGCACCGAGCAGCGCCATGGCCGG
This sequence comes from Azoarcus sp., assembly GCA_041595655.1. Classification (GTDB taxonomy): domain Bacteria; phylum Pseudomonadota; class Gammaproteobacteria; order Burkholderiales; family Rhodocyclaceae; genus Pseudazoarcus. The sequence continues at coordinate 1,002 of JBFHJY010000009.1, read as the reverse complement.
GTCCAGCCCGGTCAGCAGCGGCACCAGCACCAGCGCGCCAAAGGCCACGAACAGGATCTGCCCGCCGGCAATGGCCTGACGCCATACGGGCTCTTTCGGCGATTCACTCATGCTGGTTCTCCGCAGGCCCGCGCGGGGCGATGGTGGGTGGGGATGGTGCTCAGCCCAGCTTGGTGCCGAAAATCTTGTCCCCGGCGTCGCCCAGGCCGGGAATGATGTAACCGTGCTCGTTCAGATGGCTGTCGATGCTGGCGGTGAAGATCTCCACGTCCGGGTGGCGCTCGGCCATCAGCGCAATGCCTTCGGGTGCTGCCACCAGCACCAGCGCCCGGATCTGGCCGCAGCCCTTGCGCTTGAGCATGTCGCAGGTCGCCACCAGCGAGCCGCCGGTGGCCAGCATCGGGTCGATGATCAGCGCCATGCGCTCGCCCAGATGCCCCACGAACTTCTCGAAGTACGGCGCCGGCTGCAGCGTCTCCTCGTTGCGCGCAATGCCCACCACGCTCACTTTGGCACTCGGAATCATGTCCAGCACGCCGTCCAGCATGCCCAGCCCGGCGCGCAGGATCGGCACCACCGTGACCTTCTTGCCCTTGATCTGCTCTACCTCGACCGGCCCGGCCCAGCCCTGCAGCGTCACCGCCTCCAGCTCAAAGTCCTTGCACGCCTCATAGGCCAGCAAACGGCCCAGCTCGGCCGTGAGTTCTCGGAATTTCTTGGTGGAGATGTCGGCCTCGCGCATCAGGCCGATCTTGTGGCGGACGAGCGGGTGGCGGATTTCGTGGATGGGCATGGCGCGGGTCCTGCGAATGGGAGCGCGCGAAGTGTACACCGAGCGGCGGACTTGCTGGCTGTGGTTATGCCCGATGTTGCCGGGTGGCGCGCACCGTGGAGGCAGATAAGCAACTAACCCAGTAGACATAAGCCTGCTCGGTTCCTAAGCTGCAATGCAAACGGCGTATGTGCTAACGCAGCTGGTCCAGAACCTTGGTCGAGCGCAGC
>JBFHJY010000008.1:0-16228 GCA_041595655.1 Azoarcus sp. | reverse complement strand
GGTACGCTGATGCTGCGCGCGCCCTCTGCTGGCAGTGTGCCCGGCAGCGCGCTCGACCAAAGCCTGCAGGCCCGACTCGAGCAGATCCGCAGCGGCAGCCTCGAGTACGCCCGCACAACCGACCAGTCTCGCCGGCTGGGCCATCTGCTGGCCCTCGAGGACTACCCGCTGCTCGTACTGGGCAGCGCGGACCTGGATGCGGGCCTGACCAGCTGGAAGGTGTTCCTGACGTTTGCGGGCGCCGTGTGGCTGGCCTTCTCCGCCGGCAGCTACGTGGTGGTGCGCCGACTGGAAGCGCAACACCGGCGCGAGCAGGATGCGCTGGCGATGTACGACGAACTGTTCGAGCATGCCGCCGACGCGATCTTCTTGGTTGCGGCAGAAGCCGACGGACAGTCCTTCCGCTACGTCTCGGCCAACCGCTCACTGGCCGAGAGCACAGGGCTGCCGCTCGAGCAGCTGGTCGGAAGCCGCCCGCAGGACGTACTGCCAGCGGACGTGGCCGCAATGGTGAGCCGGCATTACGCCGAATGCTTCGAGAGCGGTCGCATCGTGCGTTTCTCGCACGAATTCGTGCTGCCCGGCGGCACGCGGACCTGGCGCATGGTGCTGACGCCGATCCGCAGGCCGGGAGGCGGTCCCATCGAACGCATCATCGGCATCGGGCGGGACGTGACCGAAGAGCGCACGCTGAACGAGCGACTGGCCGGCATCACCGCCAACCTGCCGGGCTTCGTCTATCAACTGATGTACGACCCGGCCGATCAGCGCTTCACCTACGTCTATGCCGGCGACAGCCTGAATGAATTCATCGGGCTGTCGCCGCAGGACGTGCTGGCGGATGCCGACCTGCTGCTCGGGCGCATCCATCCCGACGATGTCGACGAGGTCATCGCCAGCAGCCTCGCCCACGCCGAACAGGGCAAGCCGTGGCGGGCGGTGTTTCGCGTGCAGCACAGCGACGGACGCATGATCTGGGTCGAAGCACGCGACGTGCCGCGGCGCCTGCCGGACGGCCGGACCCTGTGGACCGGCTACGCCAACGACATCACTGCGCTGAAACAGCTCGAGGAAGCTCTGGCACAGAGAGAGGAGATCTTCCGCAATTTCGTCGAGAACGCCAACGACATCATCTACTCCGTATCGCCGGAGGGCATGCTGACCTATGTCTCGCCGAACTGGCGCGAGCTGCTGGGGCAAGATCCCGCCGAGGCACTCGGCAGCAACATTGCCGATTACGTCCACCCGGACGATCTGCCCGCATGCATGCAGTTCCTGCACGAAGTGGTGACCAACGGACAGAAACGCCAGGGCATCGAATACCGTGTCCGCCATGCCAACGGCGACTGGCGCTGGCACTCCTCCAACGCTTCACCGCACTTCGATGCGGAGGGGCAGATCGACGGCCTCAATGGCATCGCGCGTGATGTCACCGACCGGCACCGAGTGGAGGAGGAGATCCGTCACATGGCCCACCACGACACCCTGACCGGCCTGCCCAACCGGGCACTGTTCAGCGAAATGCTGGAGCAGGCCTGCCGCGTCGCCAACCGTCATCCGGATCAGCGCCTGGCGCTGATGTTCGTCGATCTGGATCGCTTCAAGCCGGTCAATGACGAGCACGGCCATGCCGTTGGCGACCTGCTGCTGGCCGAGGTGGCCGGACGCATCACGGCCGCACTGCGTGATGCGGACATTGCCGCACGCATCGGCGGCGACGAGTTCGTCATCATGCTGCATCAGGTCAACAGTGCAACCGATGCGCTGCTGGTGGCGGAAAAGCTGCGGGCGGCGCTCGATCAGCCGTTCATGATCTCGGAGCTGTCGCTCGACATCTCCAGCAGCATCGGGCTGGCGCTGTATCCGGATGACGCCGCAACACCGCAGGAACTGATGCTGCATGCCGATCAGGCGATGTACGCGGCCAAGAATGCCGGCCGCAACACCGTGCGGCGTTACACGCGGACTGACGACAGCGCCCTCCCCGCCTGATGGCGGGAGGCGCGGCTCAGCCCTGGTTGTCGTTCTCGGCTTCGGCGCGTACCTTGTCCATGTCGAGTTCGCGCACGCCGGCGATGACGCGATCGAGCGCATTGGCAGGCAGGGCGCCGGACTGGCGGAAGACCATCACGCCGTCGCGGATGGCGGCGATGGTCGGGATGGAGCGGATCTGGAAGGCCGAGGCGAGCTCACGCTGCGCTTCGGTGTCGATCTTGCCGAAAACCACGTCGGGATGCGCCTCGGACGCCGCCTCGAAGGTGGGCGCGAAACTGCGGCAGGGACCACACCATTCGGCCCAGAAATCGAGCAGCACGATGCCGCCGGCACCGACGATGTCGTTGAAGTTTTCGGCGGTGATCTCACGAGTGGCCATGGCAGTCTCCATAAGTATTTTCTGATGCTGATCTTAGCCGCTGCGGGCGGCAGCGTCACCCACACCGGACATCGACCGATGCAAGCCGACGACATCCTGCACTACTGGTTCGACGAACTCCAGCCGCGCGACTGGTGGCGCAAGGACGAGGACATCGACCGTTCGATCACGCGCCGCTTCGGTGCCACGCTGCAGGCCGCCGCAGCCGGCGAACTCTTCGCCTGGCGCGACTGCCCGCGCGGCCGACTGGCCGAGATCATCGTGCTCGACCAGTTCCCGCGCCACATCCACCGTGACACGCCACAGGCCTTCGCGACCGATGCGATGGCGCTGGTGCTGGCACAGGAGGCGCTGCGCGCCGGGGCCGACCTGACCCTGCAGGGGGCCGAGCGCGCCTTCCTGTACATGCCCTACATGCACAGCGAATCGATGACCATGCAGGATCTTTCGGTTCAGCTGTTCGACCAGGCCGGGCTGGAGGACAACCTGCGCTTCGCGCTGGCGCACCGCGACATCATCGCGCGCTTCGGCCGCTACCCGCACCGCAACGCCGTTCTCGGGCGCGAAAGCAGCGCAGCCGAACTGGCTTTCCTCGAGCAACCCGGCTCGTCGTTCTGAGACGCTACGGCGTTCGCCGTCAAGCGTTTGACGACGATCAAAACCATTGCGTTCAGCCGACCCGCGCCTGCCGCCATCGGCTACATTCCCTGTCCCGCCGCGCATGCGGCCCAAGCAGGAATCCGGATGGCAGTCGAGCTCTACAACGATGGCAAACATGCCTGTGTCGCCTTCTACGATCTGGTCGACGAGGAAGGCGACCACGCGGTCCAGTCCAACCAGTTCCTGATCGTCGACAACGGACACGGCGCGCTGATCGACCCCGGCGGCAACATGACCCACGCCGGGCTGCTGATGGGCATGCAGCGCCACTTTCCGTCGCGCGACCTGGACTTCATCCTGGCCTCGCACGCCGACCCGGACATCATCGCCTCGCTCAACAAGTGGATGATCGCCACGCACTGCAAGGTGCTGATCTCGAAACTGTGGGTGCGCTTCCTGCCCCACTTCACCAGCGGCAAGGACTACTCCGCACGCATCGACGGCATCCCCGACCAGGGCATGAACGTTCGCCTCGGCCAGTGCGACATCAAGGCGCTGCCGGCGCACTTCATGCACTCGGAAGGCAACTTCCAGTTCTACGATCCGGTGTCGAAGATCCTGTTCTCGGGCGACATGGGCGCCTCGCTGATCGATCACGACGAAGCCGCCGAGCCGGTGCGCGACTTCGACGCCCACGTGCAGCACATGCACGGCTTCCACAGCCGCTACATGGTGTCGAACAGGATCTGCCGCTTCTGGGCCAACATGGTGCGCACGCTCGACGTCGAGATGATCGTGCCGCAGCACGGTGCGCGATTCGAAGGCAAGGAAATGGTCGAGCGCTTCCTGCAGTGGATCGAGAACCTGCCCTGCGGCGTGGACCTGATGACGCAGGACCACTACCGCGCGCCATGAGGTCCGGCTACAGCCAGCGCCGCACGCGCCGGCAGTAGTCCTCGAAGGCCGCACCGAAATGCGCACGCAGCGCGGCCTCCTCGGCCGGAATCTGCAGGCGCGCCATCCACAGCACGAACAACGCCGGCAGCGGCGCGGCGGCGACGTTGCCGAGCCACGCCGCCCAGGCAGCCAGCAACAGCACGTCACCAAGGTAGATCGGGTTGCGCGAGCGCGCGAAGATGCCGTCGGTGACGAGCGCCGACGCGCGTTCCGGATGCAGTGGATTGACCGTGGTGCGGGCGCGCCACAGCGCCGCCACGGCGGCCACCATCAGCGCCAGCGCAACGGCCGACAGCAGCACGACGATGGCTGTACGCAGCGGCACGATCACGCGCGCGCCCGGCAGCGCGGCATCGACCGCCCACATCGATGCGGCCACCAGCAAGGCCACCAGCGGTGGCGGAATCAGGGTGGAGCTCACTGCACACTCCTGTGGACGGGACAGCTCACAGCATACCCGTGGCCACCCGTGCTCCGGCAAGCCGACACAGTGGCAGGCGTATCATTGGCCGGCGCACCACCGCGCCGAAGGAGCCGTTCATGAGCCAGCGTGACACCACCTTGTCGACCGAACAGAAGGCACTGGCCGTCAATCTGGACGAACGCAGCTACGGCTCCATCGTCGAGATCGGCGCCGGACAGGAAGTGGCGCGCCGCTTCTTCCAGGTCGGTGCGGCCGCCGGCACCGTGGCCAAGACCATGTCGGCCTACGACATGGCCGTGTCCGACGACATCTACGGCGCGGTCGAGCGCTACGTCAGCCGCGACCGGCTGGCGCAGATGCTCGCACACGAGTTCGAGCAGGTGGTCGGCCGCCTCGCCGCCAAGCGCGCACCCGGCACGCAGTTCTTCGCCTATGCCGCCACCGTCACGGCGCGCAGCTTCCGCCAGCAGAACGAATGCCACGGCTGGATCGGTCTGCGCCTGCAGCACGCGCCGGGCGCCGCGCCCAGCGACATCGTGCTGCACGTGCGCATGCTCGATCACGACAACGCGCAGCAGTCCGAGGCGCTGGGCATCCTCGGCGTCAATCTGGTGCATGGTGCCTTCTTCCACACCGAGCGGCCCGAATGGATCGTCGAGGGTCTGGGCGACAACCTCGGCTCCGAGCGCATCGAGGTGGACCTCATCCATTTCTCCGGCCCGGGCTTTGCCGGCGTCGAGAACCGGCTGATGAACCTGCATCTCATCCGCAGCTGGCTCACGCGCGCGGTGATCTTCGCGCCGGACGGCGAGGTGGTCGTGCCACGCGAGCTGTTCTACCGCAAACAGGTGATGGTGATGCGCGGCAGCTTCAAGCCGATCACCAAGGTGAACGTGGACATGATGAGCGCCGGGCTGGCGCAGTTCGCGCGCGAGTCCGAAGCGGACGAGACGCAGACCGTCGCACTGGCCGAGGTGACCATGAACTCCTTGGTCTCCGGCGACGACGTGGACGCGGCCGATTTCCTTGCCCGCGTCGATCTGCTCGGCGCATGCGGCTACACGGTGATGATCTCCGACTACGTGCGCTACTTCCGCCTGCGCGCCTATCTGCGGCGCTACACGCGCGAGGCCATCGGCATCGTGCTGTCGGTGCGCGACTTCGCGCAGCTGTTCGACGAGAACTATTACGAGGGTCTTGAGGGCGGCATGCTGGAAGCCTTCGGCAAGCTCTTCCCGGACCACACCCACGTCTACGTCTATCCTTCGCGCCCGGCCGGCGACGGCCCGTTGGTGACGCTCGACAACGTCGAGGTGCCGGCGCACCTGCGCCACCTGCTCGCTCACCTGATCGGCAACGGCAAGCTCGTCGCCGTCGAACGCCACGACGAATCCCTGCTCCCCATCGATGCTGCCGAGGTACTCGACGGCATCCGGCGCGGGCGGGGCAGCTGGGAGAAGGACGTTCCCGAAGCAGTCACCGCGCGCATCGTCGGCGACCGGCTGTTCGGCTACCCGGGCTGAGTCTCGCGCGCCGAGGCCGGTGTGGCGCGTTCCTGCGACCATACGCGCAGCGCCTTGATCTGCTCCGACATGGTGCGTGACAGCGGCACCATGCGCGACAGTGCCAGCATCACGTCACGCTCGCCGAAGTCGCGCCCGGCCTGCCAGGCATCGACCACCGCCGCCTTGACGCCCTGCTCGATCTCGGCGCCGCTCCAGTTCTTGGTGGCGGCCGACAGCGCGGCGAGGTTGAACTTCGCCGGGTCGGCACCGTTGGCGCTCAGGTGGATGTCCAGAATGCGCTGCCGCTCGGAATCGGTCGGCAGATCGAGGAAGAACAGCTGGTCGAAACGCCCCTTGCGCATCACTTCGGCCGGCAGCTTCTCGATGCGGTTGGCGGTGGCGACGACGAACACGCCGGCCGGTTTCTCCTGCATCCAGGTCAGGAAGCTGGAGAAGATGTTGGGGTTGTTGCCGCCATGGCGCACGTCACTGTCGTAACCGAAGCTGTTCTCCATCTCGTCGATCCACAGCACCAGCGGCGCGATGCGTTCGGCCGTGCGCAGCGCGTGATCGAAGGCGTACTCAGGCGAACCGTGAGCGCCGGACAGCACCAGGTTCATGTCCAGCCGCACCAGCGGCAGCGCCCAGGCGCTGGCGATGACCTTGGCCGCCATGCTCTTGCCGCAGCCGCTCACACCCATGAACAGCACGCCCGCCGGCATCGGCACGCGGCCGCCCTGCGAGGCCGTGAACAGCCCTGCGCGCGCACGCACCCAGTCCTTGAGGTTCTCCAGTCCGCCGACGCGATCGAGATCGACGGTATCCGGGATGTAGCGCAGACAGGCTTCGCCCATCAGCGCCGTGGCCTTTTCGCGGCGGATCTCGGCCAGCGCCGCATCGCGCTCGAGCAGTCCCTGCTTGATCAGACGTCGCACCAGATGGCCGACCTCGTTGAGCATCAGGCCCTTCATGGCCGCCGCGAACACCGCCGCGCCCTGCTCGTCGATCCCGGCATCGGCGCCCAGGCGCTGCACCTCGGCCAGGATCTCGGCCTCGTCGGGCGCGCCCTGATCGACCAGAAAGACCTCACGCGCCAGCGCGTCGGGCAGGCGATGGTCGCTGCACGACAGGAACACCACGCTCTCGCTCCCGACCAGCGCCTGATACAGGTCACGCAGTGCGCGTACCAGCTCGGGGCGCGTCTCGAGCAGCAAGGGCAGATCCTTGAACAGGAAGAAGCCGCCCTCGCGCCGCTCGAGCACATGTCGCAACGCAGCAAGCGGATCGGCCAGCACCGGATCGGCCGACGCCCCCTCCTCGACCAGCCCGCCGGTCAGCGTCCACACCGCCAGGGAGCGGCGGCCCTGATGGCGCGTCTGACAGATCCGGCGCAACAGCGCCTCGAGGCGGGCCTCGTCGTGACCGCGTACATGGATCAGTGGATGACCGCCATCCAGCCCCTGGCAGATGCGGTCTGAAACGTCCGCTGAAGCGGATCCGGACATGGCACGACTCTCCTCGCAACAAGCCGCGACAGCATGCTACGCAGGCCGTGCTTAGTCAAAGGCCGGCCTGCGGCCGAAGGCCCCGGGCCGGAGCATGTCGAGCGGGCGCGCAAACCCCATCACCGCTATGCTGCACCCCATGACACGCTACGGAGCACAGGCATGACGGCCGTCATCGATTTCCTCAACGACATCTTCTGGGGTTATGTGCTGATCTACGGTCTGCTGGCCGTGGGTGTGTTCTTCACCTGGCGACTGGGTTTCCTGCAGTTCCGTCACTTCTCCGAGATCCTGCGCTCCATCGCGCATTCGCGCGAGCACGACGCGGGCGGCATCACGCCCTTCCAGGCGCTGTGCACCAGCCTGGCCTCACGCGTCGGCACCGGCAATCTGGCCGGCGTGGCGGTGGCCATCTCGCTCGGCGGCCCCGGCGCGATCTTCTGGATGTGGGTGGTGGCGCTGCTCGGCATGGCCACCGCCTACGCCGAGAGCACGCTGGCCCAGCTCTACAAGGTGCGCGGCCACAGCGAGCACGGACTGTACCGCGGCGGCCCGGCCTTCTACATCGCCCGGGGGCTGAAGATGCGCTGGCTGGCGGTGCTGTTCTCGCTGTGCCTGATCCTCGCCTTCGGCCTGGTGTTCAACGCAGTGCAGGCCAACTCCATCGCCGACGCGGTCGAAGGCGCTTTCGGCATCCCCAAGTTGGCGGTCGGCGTGGCGGTGGCGGCACTTGCCGGCGTGGTGATCTTCGGCGGCATCCGCAAGATCGCCAGCGTCGCGCAGATCGTCGTGCCGGTGATGGCGGCGCTGTATCTGCTGATGGCGCTGGTGATCCTCGTCATGCACCTGTCCGAGGTACCGGCCGCGCTGCTGCTCATCGTGCAATCCGCCTTCGGCATCGAGCAGGCCTTCGGCGGCGTGGCCGGCGCCATGCTCAACGGCATCAAGCGCGGCCTGTTCTCCAACGAGGCCGGCATGGGCTCGGCGCCCAACATCGCCGCGGTGGCCACGCCGGAGCCGCACCACCCCTCCTCGCAGGGCTTCGTGCAGGCGCTCGGGGTGTTCATCGACACCCTGCTGATCTGCACCGCCACCGCCGTGGTGATCCTGCTCTCGGGGGTCTTCCAGCCCGGCAGCGAACTGACCGGCATCGCGCTGACGCAGTCGGCGGTGGAGTCCCAGATCGGCAGCTTCGGCCGCTATTTCATCGCCGTGGCGATCTTCTTCTTCGCCTTCACCTCCATCATCGGCAACTATTCCTATGCCGAGAACGCGCTGGCCTATCTCGACCTGGACAACCGCATCGGGCTGACCACGCTGCGCTGCGGCGTGCTGGCGATGGTGCTGTGGGGCGCGTGGGAAGCGGTTGCCACGGTATTCAACGCCGCCGACGCGGCGATGGGCCTGATGGCCACCATCAACCTCGTCGCCATCGTGCTGCTGTCGAAGCTGGTGGTGAAGCTCACACGCGACTACTTCGCCCAGCGTGCCGCCGGCCTCCGGCCGGAGTTCAATGCCGATGACTACCCGGAACTGGCCGACCAGATCGACACCACCATCTGGCGTCGCCGGACGCACCCCACCCCCCAAGGAGACTCCGCATGAAACGCCGCAGCTTCTGCGCCACCGCACTGCTGACCGCCCTCGCCGGCACGACCCACGCCGCCGACTGGGGCGGCATGCTCAAGAACATCCTGCAGTCGGACAGCGGCGGCAGCGCTGCCGGGCTGACCGAAAGCGAGATGACCGGCGGTCTGAAGGAGGCGCTGGCGGTCGGCACAGAGCGCGCCATCCGCGGCCTGGCACGCCCCGGCGGCTACCTCGACGACCCGGCCGTGCGCATTCCGCTGCCCCCGATGCTGCAACCGGCAGAGACGACCTTGCGTACGCTGGGCCAGGGCAAGTTCGTGGATGAGTTCATCGCGATCGTGAACGGTGCCGCTGAAGCCGCCGTGCCGCAAAGCGCGGAAATCGTCGGCGACGCCATCCGCGAGATGACCATCGCCGACGCGCAGAAGCTGATCGACGGACCGGACGATGCCGCCACGCGCTACTTCCGTGATCGGACCGGAGAACGCCTGACGGCGGCGATGCTGCCGATCGTGCAGCAGGCCACCTCGCGCGCCGGCCTCACCAGCGCCTGGAAGAACCTCGTCAGCCGCGCCGGTCCTGCCGCCCGCCTGCTCGGCGACTCGGCCGACCTCGACGGCTACGTCACCGGCAGGACGCTCGACGGCCTGTTCCTCAAGCTCGCCGAGGAGGAGCGTCTGATCCGGCAGAATCCGGCGGCGCGCAGCACGGAGCTGCTGAAGAAGGTTTTCGGCGCACGCTGAGCTCCGTCGCGAAACCCCGCACGAACGGCAGCGCCGAACGCGGTAACATCGCGGCTTCGATCAGCGCGCTGCGTTCGCGCCCGTCCAACGCGACTGTCCCGCACAGCGGGACGCAATCGGCACAGGAGAGACCTGCATGAAGTGCACCGTCGTCGGCTCACGCTATTTCGGCGCAGCCGTTCTCGCCAATCTGCTCGAAGACGGCATGGAAGTCGTGCGCGTGGTCGCGCCGGCCGCCGATGACCGGCTGGCCCTGGCCGCCAGCGAGGCCGGCATCCCGCTGTCCATCCTGGAGAGCCCGCGCACGGTGCCGGGCAGCGATCTGCAGGAGGACTGCGACCTCATCATCGCCGCCCACACGCACGCCTTCGTCACCAAGGAGGCGCTGGCGCGCGCGCGCATCGGCGCGATCGGCTACCACCCCTCACTGCTGCCGCGCCATCGCGGTATCGCAGCGGTGGAGTGGACCCTGCTCGAGGGCGATCCGATCGCCGGCGGCTCGATCTATCACCTCGACGACGGCTGGGACGCCGGCGCCATCGCGGCGCAGGACTGGTGCTTCGTGCACAAGGGCGAGAGCGCGCGCGAGCTGTGGGAACGTGCGCTCGCGCCGCTGGGCCTGAACCTCATCCGAAAGGTCGTACGGCACGCCGCCGAGCACGGCAGCCTGCCGGCCCAGCCGCAGGACGAGCGTTTCGCCACGCGCGCGCCGATGATCAAGCGCACGGTAAAGCTGATCGAACAGGACCGTCCGCTGACCACCTCGCTGGTCGTCAGCGTGGTCGGACCGGACAAGCCGGGCATCGTGCGCAAGGTCTCGGACTGCGCCCAGACGGCCGCCGTCAACTGGGCCGACAGCCACATGACCAGCGTGGCCGGGCAGTTTGCCGGCGTCGTGCATCTGCAGGTATCGCCCGATGACGCCGAAACGGTGATGGCTGCACTGCGCAAGCTCGAGGACGAGGGTCTGCAGATCACCATCACCCGCAGCGACGCCCGCCCGATCCCGGCCGGTCGCCGGCTGGTGCGCCTCGAACTGGCCGGCCCGGATCGCCCCGGCATCGTGCGGCGCCTGTCCACCGCGCTGGCCGAACGCGGCGTGAGCATCGAGAATCTCGCCACCGAGATCGTCAGCAACGGCGACGAGCCACACGTCTTCAAGGTCCATGCCCAGCTGGTGGTCCCCACCACGCTTGCCGACGAGGCGCTGCGCAGCACGCTTGAAGGCGTCGGCAACGAACTGATGGTCGACATCGCGCTCGACGCACACGCTGCCTGAGCCGGGCGGCGATCTCCCGCACAAGCAAGAAGGGGCGGATCATTCCGCCCCTTCTGTCTGCCGCCCGTACCCGGGCGGATGTGCCGCAACGATCCGCGAACGACGCCTCAGCGCAACATCGGCAGCACCGCTTCACCGAAGCGCCCTGCACGCTCCCGACCGACGATGTTTTCGAGCATCTCCTGCAGCTTCTCGGCCTCACTCAGCAGGGCCTCGCGGCTGGTCACCCTCTCCAGGCGCATGGCAATCGAATCCGCCTCCGGCCCGAGGAAATCAATCAGCATGCGCGTCATGGCACTGCGCACTTCCGACAGGTCCGGCGCGGCCGCAGGCTGAGCCGATTCGATGAAACCACCGTCCTCCAGCTGCCGCAGATACCCCTCGGCCTCGCCCGGAGCCGGATGGCCGGTCAGCAGCTCGGCGACGGTGTGGCGTCCATCGATCATGATCAGCATCGCACGCACGCGCGCCGGCAGGTGTCGGGCGCGCGTCGCGATCTCGTCATGCCCCAGCGGTGTCTTGGCAAAAACGGTCGTCGGTTCCATTGCCACAGCTCCGTTCGGAAAGCTGACGGCGATGTTGCGCCGCACTGCTTGCGATGACAACTTGTGGATGACCCCTAGCCGTTTCGTCGCACACGAAATGCGCGGCATGCGATCATCGGCGCAGGATCCGCAGTGCCGTCCGGCACGGTCTGGCGGACCGAAAGGAGGCAGGCGGTGATGGATCCATTCATGCAGGCAGCCATCGAGGAGGCTCGCAAGAGCCTTGCCGAGGGCGGAATTCCGATCGGCTCGGTCATCGTGCACGACGGGAAGATCATCGGGCGCGGCCACAACCGTCGCGTGCAGCAGGGCAGCGCGATCCTGCACGGCGAGATGGACGCTTTCGAGAACGCCGGGCGCCAGCCCGCCAGCGTGTATCAGGAGAGCGTGCTGTACACCACGCTGTCGCCGTGCGCGATGTGCAGCGGCGCCATCCTGCTGTATGGCATCCCGCACATCGTCATCGGCGAGAACCGGACCTTCATGGGCGAGGAAGCGCTGCTGCGCAGCCGCGGCGTGCGCGTGGACGTACTGCAGGATGCCGACTGCGAAGCGCTGATGCGCGATTTCATCGCGCAGCGCCCGGAGTTGTGGAACGAGGACATCGGCCAGGTTTCACCCTGAAACGCCTGCACGACGGCACCGCCCCCGGCCGGCCGTCAGTCGTTCATGAACATCCGGTGAATGTCGCGCCCGTGACGCCGGATGACGTCGAGTTTGGCGGCGTGGACCGCATCGGCATCGGACGGCGCTGACGAACGTCCAACGAGGCGGCGCGCGATTTCGTCGGAAATGACGTCCATGAACAGCTCGGCCAGCAACAGACGGGCCGAATCCCTGAAATGCCCGCGGCCATCGAGATAGAGCTGGACCGTCGGTGCCAGGGTGTTGATCAGGATCAGACGCTCCGCCGGGCTGTAGATGGCGCGGTCGAGTTCGTTGTCGAGCGCGCGGAAGTCGTAGCCCATGAACATCTGCACGCCGTGGTCACGCGGGATGCGTGCGCCGGTCGTGCGCTTGCGCATGGAACCATGATGGGCATGGGCCGTGGCGGCCTGGGCCGAAACCACGATCTCGCACCACGCCCAGTAGTCGCCGGCACGTGCGGTGATCTCGCCGCGCAGGTCCGGCGCATTGCCGGTGATCGTCCATTCGACCTGACCGGCACCCGCCACGGCGCCGATCGGCCGGCCCCCGGGAGGCGGTTCGACCAGCAGGCCCTCCGGCAGGGTGAAGTCCAGATGCAGCATCTCGTCGGCGGCGAACGCCTGCGGATCGAGCAGCAGCCGGACGTGGAAGGGATGTCCGGCCGGACGATAGTAGAACGGCGTCGAGAATCGCAACGGCGCGGGGTGGTCGGCCGGCAGGTCCACCGGATCCGGCAGCCGGAGGCCGAAATCCTGCACGGCCGCGCGGTTCATGCGCTCGAGCAGGGCATCGATCATGTGCCGGGTGCGGCCGGAGGTGGTGGCATGAGCGAGATGGCGCAGCGCCTCCTGCTCGGCGCGCACGCAAGGCGCGATCATGCGGCTGACCGCCGACCAGAAGGCCTGCACGAGGGGGTTCTTGTGGTTCAACCCCTCGCGCTCGTCGCTGATGATGGCCATGCCTGCAGCGAGCCTGTCGATCAGTGCCGGGCAGCGCACGGTACCGAACAGGTACTCGGTGCCGGCCTGGTTCTCGAAATCGAACAGCAGGCAGTCGAGCACCGCCATGCCCGACACGACCACAAGGCCGTTGGTCCGCTCGTCGCCGCGCAACGTCAGGTCGGCATCGCGGGCGCGCTTGAGGGTCAGCGTGAAAGGATGGGAGACGCCCTCGAAGCTGAAGCTGCCCTCGCGTTCCGGACCGATCAGCACCTCGGCGGCCGGCTCCTCAAACAGGATGCGGCCGCTGTGCTCGAGCTCCTGACCGAGACTCATGCTGACCAGCTCTACCGTGCGCCGCTGCAACATGTCGCGCAGATAGATGTTGTTCCTGACCGTCTGCACCAGTGACCGGAAGAGGGACAGGCGGACCTCAGGATTCTCGATGACGATGGCGATACGCGTGCCATTCTGCGCAATGCCCAGGCGCTCGCGATCCTGTGCGGTGACCGGGCGGTCACCGCCGCCGTCATCGTAACGGTAGTCACCTTCCGCTCCGCGAAACAACTCGAGCCGGCTGTAGCGGCCCTGGTGCACGGTTTCGATCCAGCCGTGCCCGAGGCCGAAGATGGCCTGCTTCAGGCCACGCCCGAAGTAGCCCCGGCCGGTGCTCTCGCCACGCGCAAGCGGGCTGTGCGCCCCGCCGTAGGCGAGGACGGCACAGGCCGCATCGAACGGCATGCCCTCGGCCTGGTCGGTGACGGTGAGCCGCCCGCCGGCCTTGTGGCGCTCATAGACCACGCGCACCGAGCCGGACACCTCGATGCCGCGGCCTTCCATGCGGGCGTAACTGTCGTCACTGTTGGTGATCAGCTCGACCAGCGCCTTCTCGATGGAGGCGAAACGGCGCGAGTCGATGTCGATGACCCGCTGGTCGACCGGGATCTGATTGATGGTCATGCGCGGCAGGCTCCGGCAAAAGGATGGATGCAGGGTGCATGCCGAACTCGATGGCATGCAGCGGCAATACTACAAGGCATGTGCGTCGAAGGAGTGCCCTCGGAGCAAGGGCGGCACGCCGACGGCCGGTCATGGACAAGGGCTTGTGCAGAGGTGGGCACATTGACGCGCGGACATTTCACCCTTGCCGGCGAACCCATGGGCCGTACGGGAGTCACAGACCCACTTGCCGACGCCGCCCCGGCAAGGCATCCCATTCCGGCGGCTGCCTCGGAGACGACATGTTCGGACTGTTCAGGAAAGACCCACGCAAGGCCCTGCAGCAGCAGTACTAGCAGAAACTCGAACAGGCCATGCAGTGTCAGCGCAACGGCGACATCATGAACTATTCGCTGCTCAGCGCCGAGGCTGCCGAACTGGAGAAGCGGCTGCAGGCGCTCGACGACGCCGGATAAGCCGCCGGTCAGGCTCAGCCCCTTGGCTTCTGTTCGGCCGCAGCCTTCTGCCACGGCCAGCGCCCGGTCAGCTCCACCTCCAGCGTGAAGCTGAGGAAGGTGCGGATGATGACGATGATCGCCAGCGCACCGACCGACTCGAAGGACAGATCGATCGCCACGGTGTAGATGATGTCGGCCGCGATCAGGAACTCCAGCCCGAGCAGGATGCCGCGCCCGAGTCGCTGCCGCAGTTCCTGGAAGACCGCGTCCCGGTCGGCTCCGCGCACCGCCAGTTGCCGGATGGCGATACCCAGGCCGTACAAGGCGATCAAGGTGATGATGGTCACGCCCAGCGCCTCGATCAGCGTGGCGCTCCCCAGGGCAAACGGCTCGATGAGATCGGACATGGCACTCCACCATGAAAAAGGGCGCGGAGGCGGACTTCATCCGCGCGCGCCCGACACGTATCGGACACACCGGGGCTGAGCGAACCGCCCGGCACCGGTGGTCTTGCTCTGCACGACGTCAGTCGAATGTACGCGGCCTCAGCACGTCCGGCTTGAGGAAGTCCTTCTCGCCGACGTTCTGATGCTCGCCGAGGATGCGTCCCTCGAATTCGGTTCCGTACAGCGTGTGCTTGTGGAAGGTTTCGAGATAGCGCTCACGCGTCTCCACCGCACTGCCCTCGAAACGCGGATCCTGCGGGCGCTCGCGGCTGTCGATGTACTGTGCCAGATCCCAGGCCTCCTGGTCGGTCAGCCGGCCGGGCTGGCCATACGGCATGTTGTGCTTGATGAAGGCCGCCGCCGTGAACACCCGCGAAATCCCCGCGCCCCAGTTGTAGGACTTGTCACCCCACAGCGCCGGGAAGATCACCTCGCCGGACTCGCGGCGCATGCCTTCGCCCTGTTCGCCGTGACAGACCGCGCAGCTCTCGGCATACAGCGCCTTGCCACGCTCCGCATCCGGTTTCTGCGCCGGATCCGGCAGGCGACCGTAGCCACGACCATACATGTTGCGCCCATCGCTGTAGATCTGCGCGCCCTTCGCCAGCCACTGGTGGTAGGCCGAGATCGCAATCATGTCGTCGCTGCCGTACTCGGGCGGCTTGCCGTTCATCGAGAAGCTGAAGCAGCCGGCAATACGCTCCTCGAGCGAATTGACGTGCCCGTTCTTGGGTCGGAAGTTCGGCAGCACCACCGCGGCCGGCCACACCGGCCCCGAGAACGCCTGCCGGCCCTCACCCATGTGGCAGCTGCTGCAGTTCATGTCGTTGAACACGTACTTGCCGCGGTACTGCTGCGTGTTCATGAACATGTCGTAGCCCTTGCGGATGACCCGCTTGAGCTCCGGATGCAGGGAAGACGCCTCGAGATCCTCCATGGTCGGCGCCTGGTGCACGATCTGCCCTTCCTTCGGTTCGGGAAAGACCGGCTTGAAGCGTTGCGTCTCGGCCTGCGCCGTCATCGGCAGACCGAATGCGGCGATGGCTGCGGCAAGGAAAGAGGCGCGGCAAACGCGGTTCATCAAAGTCATGTTGGCTCTCCTCGTCATCATTGCTTGGCGGACGAAGGCTGGCGCGCCAGCCAGGCCGACACTGCCTCGATATCCTGATCATCCAGACGCTCGGCAACGGCCGCCATCAGATTGACGGGGTCGTTGTTGCGCCGCTGCGTTTTCCACGCACGGATCTGGTCGGCGATGTAACCGGCGTTCTGGCCGG
>JBFHJY010000007.1:0-16953 GCA_041595655.1 Azoarcus sp. | reverse complement strand
TCAGCGCCGCGGTGCTGCCGGCGCTGATCGTGCTGGCAGCCATCCTGGGCTGAAGCGCTGCGAGAGATTGCTTTGCTGCACTCGCAATGACGTCAGTCCGAGTCGGCCCGATAAGCGAAGCGCATCGGGCACCTGGCGCGATTGTGTGGTCGATGCGCTGTGCTTATCCACTCTGGCTCGGGGACACGAAAGCGACCGTCTTACGCGTCGATTTCCTTTTGATAGCCCTCGGCGTCCAGCAGGCCGGACAGATCCATTGCTCCCGGGCGGATGCGGAACAGCCAGGCTTCATACGGGGCATCGTTGACGCCTTCCGGCGCATCGGTGACGGCTTCATTCACGGCCACCACTTCGCCGGCCAGCGGCGCATGGATGTCGGAGGCGGTCTTTACCGACTCGACGACCGCGCAGGCTTCACCGGCTTCGAGCCGGCGGCCGACCTTCGGCAGCTCCAGAAAGACGATGTCGCCAAGTGCTTCCTGTGCGTGGTCGGTGATGCCGACCGTGATGGTGCCGTCGGACTCGACGCGCGACCACTCATGGGTGGCGGCGTAGCGCAGGTCGGCGGGGAGTTGGCTCATGGGGTTCTCCGGGGGCTTGTTTGGTTGGGGTGAATGTTAGCGTTCACACCAGCGGTTTGCCGTCGCGCACGAAGGGTGGTTCGACGACTCGCGCCGGAAGGCGTTCGCCATGCAGCTGGACTTCCACCGTTTCGCCGATCTGCGTGCCTTGCGGCAGTTGCGCGAAGGCGATGCCGCAGCCGAGTGTGGGCGACCACGTTGCGCTGGTGGTGGTGCCGGTGCCACGCGGAGTGATGACCGGCATGCGCGACTCGGGTGCGGTGGCGTCGAAGACCAGCCCGAGGGTGCAGGCAATCCAGGGTTTGTCCTCCAGCGCCTGACGGCCGACGAAATCACGTTCCGGATCGGAAAAGTCGATGGTGCGCACCAGGCCGGCGTCGAGCGGCGTGGTGGAGTCGTCCATGTCCTGCCCGTACTGGCGGAAGCCGGCCTCCAGGCGCAGGGTATTGCGCGCGGTCAGGCCGCAGGGGGGAATGCCGGCCTTCAACAGGGCATCCCACATGGCTTCGGCGCGGTGGTTCGGTACGCCGATTTCAAGGCCGTCCTCGCCGGTGAAGCCGGTGCGGGCAACGAACAGGTCCGACAGGCGTACCGCCGCAAACGGTGCCGGGACGCCACGCGCGGTATTCAGCTCGGGGATGGCCTGCATCGCGCGTTCGATGGCCTGCGGCCCCTGAATGGCGAACATCGCAAGGTCGTTGCGCGTGCCGAGCGAGACATTGGCGCCACTGGCTGCAATGCGCTTGCGCATCCAGCGCACATCGCGCTCGGCGTTGCCGGCATTGGCGACGAGGCGGAATTCGCCGTCCGAGATGCGATGGACGATGAGGTCATCCAGGATGCGCCCGTCGTCATCGAGCAGACACGAATAGAGCGTACTGCCGGGGCGCTTGAGCGTGGCGACGTCGTTGGCGAGCATGTCGCGCAGAAAGGGTGTGGCACCGGCGCCGGACACTTCCAGCGTGGCCAGATGGGAGACGTCGAACACGCCGGCGGACTGCCGTACGGCCTGGTGCTCGGCCACAGGGTCGCCGTAATCGGCCGGCATCTCCCAGCCCGCGAGCGCGGTCATGCGTGCGCCCATCGCGAGGTGGGCAGCGTGCAGCGGAGAGGTCTTGAGCGGGGCGTTCATCGGATGGTCTCGCGGGGTCTGTGGGGCGGTATGTGGCCGCCGACAGGCGGCGGCACGATAGCATCGGCCACGCTGCACCGCAACGTAACCGCGGACGCACACGGTATCATCCGCGCATGAAGCCATTCGAGAGCCGTTTCCACGATGTGCGCGGCATTCGCCTCCATGTGCGCGAATGGGGGCGCCCCGGTGCGCCGATGCTGGTCATGCTGCATGGTTGGTCAGACGTCGGTGCGACCTTTCAGTTCGTCATCGATGCCTTCGAGCACGACTGGCATGTGGTTGCGCCCGACTGGCGCGGCCACGGCCTGAGCGGGCGCGGCGACGATGCGTACTGGTTCGCCAACTACATGGGCGATCTGGACGCGCTGCTGCGCATCTACAGCCCCGATGCGCCGGTGCGCATGGTCGGTCACAGCATGGGCGGCAACGTCGCCCACATCTATGCCGGCGTGCGGCCGGAGCGGGTGAGGGCGCTGGCCACGCTGGAGTCGCTGGCACGCGCCGACCGGCCTGCCGACGAGGCGCCCGAGCGCTACGCCACCTGGCTCGACCAGCTCGCCACACGCAAGGCACCGCGCATCTATGAATCCGTCGAAGCGCTGGCCGTGCGCCTGCGTCGCGCCAACCATCGCCTGACCGGCGCGCGCGCGCTGTTCATGGCGCAGCACTACACCGAGGCCGACGAAGCCGGCGGCGTGCGCATCGCGGTGGAGCCGGCGCATCGCAACGTGCAGCCGGTGATGCACCGCCGTGCCGAGGCCGAAGCCTGCTGGCGCAGAATCACCGCGCCGGTGCTGTGGCTGATGCAGGTGGGGCCGCAGTGGCAGGAGATGCGTGGCATCGACGCGGCCGCGTGGGCGCACACCCGCAGCTGCTTTGCGAACTTGCGCGAAGCAGCGATTGCCGATTGCGGTCACAATATGCAGCACGACCAGCCCGAACGCGTGGCGGCGCACATCGAGGCCTTTCTGTCCGAGGTTGCGCCGCATCACGCCGGATGACATGAACGCATTCCCGAAGAATCCCGATCTGCACTGCCATTCCACGGCTTCCGACGGCTGGCTGCCGCCGGCCGAGGTGGTGCGGCGCGCCCATGCCAATGGCGTTGACCTGCTGGCACTGACCGACCACGACACGCTGGGCGGACTGGACGAGGCGTTCGCCGAAGCGACAGCGCTGGGTGTCCGCCTGATTGCCGGGGTGGAGATTTCGGTGAGTTTTGCCAGCGAGACCGTGCACATCGTCGGCCTGGACGTGGATCCTCGCGACGCGGCGCTCAATGACGGCCTGGCAGGCCTGCGCCAAGGGCGTCAGGAGCGTGCGCGCCGCATGGGGCAGGCGCTGGCGGAGATCGGCGTGCCGGGCGTGTATGAAGGTGCCCTGCAGTTTGCGCACAATCCCGAGATGGTCGGCCGCGCGCATCTGGCGCGCCAGATCGTCGCCTGTGGATGCATGCCGGACGTCGGCACGGTGTTCCGCCACTATCTAGCCAAGGGCAAGCCGGGCTACGTCGAGCATCAATGGGCCAAGCTCGAGGACGCAGTCGGCTGGATTCGCGGCGCGGGCGGAGTGGCGGTGATCGCGCACCCGGCGCGCTACCGTCTCGGCGACATCGGCATGGAGCACCTGTTCGACCGCTTCCTCGCCTGTGGCGGGGAGGGCGTCGAAGTGGTCACAGGTTCGCATACCGACGACGAAGTACGCCTGTATGCCGATCTGGCACGACGTCGCGGCCTGCTGGCCTCGCGCGCATCGGATTTCCACGGTGCCGGGGAAAGTCGGATCGACCTCGGCCAATGTCTTCCACTGCCGGACGGGCTGACGCCCGTGTGGTCCCGTTTCTGAAACCACCATGTCCCAATTCTTCAGCGTCCATCCGGAACACCCCCAGCCGCGTTTGATGAAGCAGGCCGCGGATATCGTGCGCGGCGGCGGCCTGATCGTGTTTCCGACCGATTCGGCCTATGCGCTGGGTGGGCAGATGGGTAACGCCGACCTGCTCGCGCGCATCCGCCGTATCCGTGGCGTCGATGAGCGCCACCACTTCACGCTGATGTGCCGCGACCTGTCCGAGATCGGCAGCTACGCCCGTGTAGACAACGCGCAGTATCGCCTGCTCAAGGCCACGACGCCCGGCACCTACACCTTCATTCTGGAAGGCACGCGTGAGCTGCCGCGCCGGCTGATGCACCCCAAGCGCAAGACCATCGGCCTGCGCGTGCCGGCGCATCCGGTGGTGGCAGCGCTGCTGGGCGAACTGGGCGAGCCCTTGCTGACCTCCACCCTGCTGCTGCCGGGCGAGGACCTGCCGCTGACCGACGCGCATGACATCCTCGATCGTCTCGGCAAGCAGGTCGATCTGGTGATCGAGGCCGGCTTCTGCGGTCCGGAGGCGACCAGCGTGATCGATCTCACCTCCGGCTCGCCGCAGCTGGTGCGCGCCGGCAAGGGCGATCTGACGCCATTCGATCTGGAAGCCGACTGATGGCGTCCGCCGGAGTCCGTCTGCGCACTCTGCTAGAATCCGGCGTTTTTCGCCCACAAGGCTCATGGACTCGCTGATCTCGACTCTCGCCATATGGGCTTTGCCGGTGTTGCTGGCCATTACCCTGCATGAAGCGGCGCATGGTTACGTGGCGCGGCATTTCGGCGATCCGACGGCGGACGAGGCGGGACGCATCACGCTCAACCCGTTCCGCCATATCGATCCGGTCGGCACGATCCTGGTCCCCGCGGGCATCCTCGCACTCTCGCTGCTGCTGGGCAGTTCAGGAATGCTGTTCGGCTGGGCCAAGCCGGTGCCGGTCAATTTCTCGCGTCTGCGTAACCCCAAGGCCGACATGCTGTGGGTGGCCGCCGCCGGTCCGTTCATGAACCTGGTGATGGCTTTCGGGTGGGCGGCGCTGTTGAAGGTGATCGTGAGCACGCAGCCGGGCGCCTACACCGACGCGTTGATCCAGATGTCGATCGCCGGCATCACCATCAATGCCATCCTGATGTTCCTGAATTTGCTGCCGTTGCCGCCGCTCGACGGCGGGCGCATAGCGGTCAGCCTGCTGCCCGGCCGGCTGGCGTGGAGTTTTGCCCGGATCGAGCCCTACGGCTTTCCGATTCTTTTGTTGCTGCTGTTCTCGGGTATCCTCGGCGCCATTCTGTGGCCGATGATTTCCGTCTTCCGCAGCCTGATTTCGACCATTTTCGGTTTCTAGAACAAGCAGATACGACATGTACGCAGAACGCGTTCTCTCCGGCATGCGACCGACCGGTCGCCTGCATCTCGGCCATTATCACGGCGTGCTCAAGAACTGGGTGAAGCTGCAGGAGGAATACCCCTGCCTGTTTTTCGTCGCCGACTGGCATGCCCTGACGACCAACTACGATTCACCGCAGGTGATCGAGGAGAGCGTGTGGGAGATGCTCATCGACTGGCTCGCCGCCGGTATCGATCCGGCGCAGGCCACGCTGTTCATCCAGTCGCGCGTACCGGAGCACGCCGAACTGCATCTTCTGCTGTCGATGATGACGCCGCTGGGCTGGCTGGAGCGTGTGCCGACCTACAAGGACCAGCAGGAGAAGCTCAGCAACAAGGATCTGTCGACCTACGGCTTCCTCGGCTATCCGCTGCTGCAGTCTGCCGACATCCTGATCTATCGTGCCGACAAGGTGCCGGTGGGTGAGGATCAGGTGCCGCACGTCGAGATCACGCGAGAGGTCGCCCGCCGCTTCAATCACCTCTACGGCCGTGAGCCGGGCTTCGAAGAGAAGGCGCGCGAGGCTGCGCGCAAGCTCGGCACCAAGCGTTCGCGCCTGTACTTCGAGCTGCGCACGCGTTTCCAGCAGGAGGGCGACGAGGCCGCGCTGGAGCAGGCCCATGCCGTGCTGGAGGAGACGCAGAATCTGAGCCTGACCGATCGCGAGCGTCTGTACGGTTACCTCGAGGGCAGCAGCAAGATGATCCTCGTCGAACCCGAAGCCTTGCTCACCGAGTCGGCGCGCATGCCCGGACTGGACGGTCAGAAGATGTCCAAGAGCTACGGCAACACCATCTTCCTGCGCGAGGATCCGGATTCGGTGACGAAGAAGATCCGCACCATGCAGACCGATCCGGCGCGCGTGCGCCGCACTGATCCGGGCGATCCGGGCAAGTGTCCGGTGTGGCAGTTCCACGTCGTGTATTCCGACGATGCCACGCGCGACTGGGTGCAGCAGGGTTGCCGCAGCGCGGGCATCGGCTGCATCGAATGCAAGCAGCCGGTCATCGATGCCGTCGTCGCCGAGCAGGACGTCATGCGCGAGCGTGCCAAGCCGTATGTGGAAGACCCCAGCCTGGTGCGCAACGTCATCGCGGACGGTTGTGAGCGCGCACACAAGCTGGCGCAGGAGACCATGCGCGACGTACGTGAGAGCATGGGGCTGTCGTATTCATGATCGCGTCGGCTGCTTTCAGCGCTTGCAGTGGCGGCGCACGTTCGGGATAGAATGGAGCAGCCGCTCGATCTTGCGCCGGTCGAAACCGGAGCTCAACTTGATGCGGTTGCGCGCCTGTATGGCGCGCCGATGCTCGAACTGCCGAAGGACCTCTACATCCCGCCCGATGCGCTGGAGGTGTTTCTCGAGGCCTTCGAAGGTCCGCTGGACCTGCTGCTGTACCTGATACGCAAGGCGAATCTCGACATCCTCGACATCCCGATGGCGCCGCTGACACGGCAGTACCTGGGCTATGTCGAAGCGATGCGTCGCCACAATCTCGAGCTTGCCGCGGACTATCTGCGGATGGCCGCGACCTTGCTGGAGATCAAGTCGCGCATGCTGCTGCCTCGTCCGAAGCGTGTGGAAGAGGAGGACGAGCACGACCCGCGCGAAGAACTGGTGCGTCGTCTGCTCGAGTATGAACAGACGAAACTGGCTGCACTGCGTCTCGACGCGCTGCCGCGTCTCGGGCGTGACTTCGACGCGGTGGGTGTGATGGTGGTCGAGCGCATCGTCGAGCGCCTGCCGGAAGTGAGCCTGCATGATCTGCAGCTGGCCTGGCTGGCGCTGATGAAGAAGGCCAGGCTCACGCAGCATCACACGGTGCGGCAGGAAGAGCTGTCGGTGCGTGAGCACATGAGCCTGATGCTGCGCCGGCTCGCCACTGGCGAATTTGTCGCCTTCGAGGCGGTGTTCGACTTCGTGCACGGCCGCGCGGGGCTGGTGGTGGGATTCCTCGCGATGCTCGAACTGGTCAAGGAAAGGCTCGTGGTGGTGACCCAGATGGAGCCGATGGCGCCGATCTACGTGAAGCTTGCCGATGCTGCTGAACACGCCTGAGGATTACAAGAGGGTCATCGAGACCGCCTTGCTGGCAGCCAGTGGCCCGCTTGCCACGAGCGATCTGCGCCGCATGTTCGAGCCCGATCCGGGGCCGGAGCTGGTGCGCAAGCTGCTCGATGAACTGCGCGCGGATTGGGATGGACGCGGCGTGGAACTGGTGCAGGCGGCTTCGGGCTGGCGCTTTCAGACGCGCATCGAGTTCCAGGTGTATCTCGATTGCCTGAAGGACGAGCGGGCGCCGAAGTATTCGCGTGCCGTGCTGGAGACGCTGGCGATCATCGCCTATCGCCAGCCGGTGACGCGAGGCGACATCGAGGATATCCGCGGCGTGGCGGTGTCCCCGAACGTGATCAAGACACTGGAGTCGCGCGGATGGGTCGACGTGGTCGGCCACCGTGACACTCCAGGCCGGCCGGCGTTGCTCGCAACGACCCGGCGTTTTCTCGACGATCTTGGCCTGCGCAGTCTCTCGGAGCTGCCGCCGCTCGTCGAAATAGAAAGGATGATGGATCTTGTCGAAATCCAGGAAATCGCGCAGCCCGCTGCGCCCGCCGACGAAGAACAGCAGCAAGCCTGAAGGGGCCGCTCCGTCGGGCAATCCGGCCATGCGCCCGGATGCGCACAAGTCGGCGCTTGGCTCGTTCAAGCGTGAAGGCCCGCCGCGTGCCCGTCCGCCGCGTCCCGGTGCCGAGCCGCAACTCAAACCGGCTTCCTTTGCCGAACCCGAACGCCTGCAGAAGGTGCTGGCGCAGATCGGCATCGGTTCGCGCCGCGAGATCGAGGAGTGGGTGATCGCCGGCCGTATCTCGGTCAACGGCTTGCCGGCTTCGCTGGGGCAGAAGATCGGTCCCGGGGATCTGGTCAAGCACAACGGCAAGGTGATCCCGCTCAAGTTCGCGGAACAGCGCGAATCGCGCGTGCTGATGTACCACAAGCCGGAAGGCGAGATCGTGACGCGCGACGATCCGGAAGGCCGCCCCTCGGTGTTCGAGCGCCTGCCCATGCTCAAGCGGGGGCGCTGGATTGCCATCGGTCGCCTGGATTTCAACACTTCCGGTCTGCTGCTGTTCACCAATGACGGCACGTTGGCCAACAAGATGATGCACCCGCGTTACGAGATGGAGCGCGAATACGCCGTACGCCTGCTCGGCCGGCTCACTGACGAGCAGATCGCCTCGCTCACGACCGGCATCCAGCTCGAGGATGGCCCGGCGCGTTTCGGGTCGCTGCGCGACGAAGGAGGCGAGGGCGCCAACCACTGGTATCGCGTGACGCTGTCGGAGGGACGCAACCGCGAGGTGCGCCGCATGTTTGAATCGGTCGGCCTGACGGTAAGCCGGCTGATGCGCGTGCGCTACGGCCCCGTCGAACTGCCGAGCAAGCTCAAGCGTGGCATGTGGATGGACATGCCGCAGGAGCAGGTGCGTGCGATTTCCGGCGATACCTCGCCAAAGCGTCAGCAGCGCCCGGAGGAAAAGGAGCGTCAGCGTCGCAACGAAGGCAAGGTGCATCGGACGACCGCGCCGCAGGGGGCGGGCGGAGCGCCGCGGGCCCCGGGCGACAAGCCCCGTGGCCGGAGCCGGGGCGGCCAGCCGCGCGGCCCAAATGCGGCAGCGCGAGCCGGTGGCGGGGCGTCCCGGGGTGAGGATGGCGCACCCAAGGACGGCAACCGGGCGCCACGCGGCGCGAGCGACGCGCCGAAACGCAGCAGAAAACCGCGCAAAATTGCCTGATTTCTGCGCAGGCGCTATAATTCTGCGGATTCGGCGCTGCCCACCTCGGATGGCGCCGGTCTTCCGGTTGAATTCAACAGGGATGGGCGTTACGCCCATTTTTTATTTGCGGGCGCAAAAATGAACGTCGAAGGTCTCGTCGAGCAGGTCGTCAGCGGACTTGGGTATGAGCTGGTGGACTTCGAGAGCACTCCGAAGGGCCGTCTGCTGCGTATCTTCATCGATATCGAGCGCGGTATCACGGTGGACGATTGTGCGACGGTGAGCAACCAGGTTTCGCGCGTGTTCGAGGTCGAGAACATCGATTACGACCGGCTCGAGGTGTCCTCGCCGGGTCTTGATCGTCCCTTGAAGAAAGCTGCGGATTTCGAGCGCTTTGCCGGGCAGGAGGTGCAGTTGCGCTTGCGCATGCCCGTGAATAATCAACGTAATTACATCGGCGTGCTCGCCGGCCTCACTGATGGCCAGGTGCACCTGACGACGGGGAAGGGCGAGGTCGCCTTTCCGCTTGAAGAAATCGAAAAAGCACGCCTGGTTCCCAGGTTCTGAGTATCCGGATGTGGAGGTCTGTTAGATGAGCCGCGAAATACTGCTGCTTGTGGATGCGCTGGCACGTGAGAAGAACGTCGAAAAGGACATCGTGTTCGCGGCGCTCGAATCGGCGCTCGCATCCGCGACGAAGAAACGCATTCACGACGATTCCGACGTGCGCGTCACGATCGATCGTGAAACCGGCGATTACGAGTCCTTCCGCCGCTGGGTGGTGATGCCCGACGAGGAAGTGACCAACGATGAGGCCGAGATGGGCATCATCGATGCGCGCGACATCGACCCGGAAATCGAACTGGGCGATTACATCGAGGAACCGCTCGAGCCGATCGAGTTCGGCCGTGTCGGCGCCCAGGCCGCCAAGCAGGTGATCCTGCAGAAGATCCGCGACGCCGAGCGTGAGCAGGTGCTCAACGACTTCCTCGAGCGCAAGGAGCACATGGTCTCCGGCACCATCAAGCGCATGGAGCGTGGCAATGCCATCATCGAGGTGGGCCGCCTGGAGGCGGTGATTCCGCGTGACCAGATGGTGCCGCGTGAGAACCTGCGTGTGGGTGATCGCGTCAAGGCCTTCCTGCTCCGGATCGATCGCAATGCACGCGGCCCGCAGCTGATCCTGTCGCGCACCGCGCCGGAGTTCCTGGCCAAGCTGTTCGAACTGGAAGTGCCGGAGATCGAGGAAGAGCTGCTGGAGATCAAGGGCTGCGCCCGGGATCCCGGCCTGCGCGCCAAGATTGCCGTGCATTCGCACGATCCGCGCATCGATCCGATCGGCACCTGCGTCGGTCTGCGCGGTTCGCGTGTCACTGCCGTGCGTAACGAAATCGCCGGAGAGCAGATCGACATCATCATCTGGTCGCCCGATCCGGCCCAGTTCGTGATCGCGGCGCTGCAGCCGGCCGAGGTCGTTTCCATCGTCGTCGACGAGGAAAACCACAGCATGGACGTGGTGGTGGACGAGAACAACCTGGCCATTGCCATTGGTCGCAGCGGTCAGAACGTGAAGCTTGCTTCCGAGCTGACCGGTTGGACCATCAACCTCATGAGCGAAGAAGAGTCGGCCGAAAGGGCGGACGCGGAGCGCAACGAGTTGCGTGATCTGTTCATGAACAAACTCGACGTCGATGAGGATATCGCCGATATCCTGATTGACGAGGGTTTTGCCTCGCTCGAGGAAATTGCCTACGTGCCGCTGGCCGAAATGCTGGAGATCGAGGCTTTCGACGAGGACACCGTCAACGAACTGCGTGATCGCGCACGCAACGTGTTGCTGACCGAGGCCATCGTGACCGAAGAGCAGCTCGAGCATGTCGCAGAGGACATGCTTGCACTCGAAGGCATGGATAAAACACTGGCCGCAAAACTGGCCCAGCACGGCGTGCGGACGCGCGACGAACTGGCCGATCTGGCTGTCGACGAACTGGTGGAAATGGCCGGTGTTCCGGCCGACCGCGCCGCCGCACTGATCTCGGTTGCGCGCGCGCACTGGTTCGAAGAATGAGGGAGGGATTCAATGGATGAAATGAGCGTTACCCAGTTTGCCGGCGAGCTGAAGATGCCGGCCAACGTGCTGCTCGAACAGCTGCAGAAGGCCGGTGTGGCCAAAAGCGGCACCGATGACCTGCTCACCGAGCAGGACAAGGCACGTCTGCTGGACTATCTGCGTCGTTCTCACGGCGAAACCCAGCCCAAGGGCAAGATTACGCTGACGCGCAAGCAGACGTCAGAGATCCGTGCCACCGACTCCTCCGGCCGTGCGCGCACGGTCCAGGTCGAAGTGCGCAAGAAGCGGGTCTTCGTCAAGCGTGACGAAATCGCTCCGGAGGCACCAACGGTGCCGCCGGCAGCCGAGCCGGAAGCGCCTGCTCCCGCGCCGGTGGTCGAGGTCGAAACTCCGGTTCCGGCGCCCGTCGAGCCAGTCGCCGTGGCGCCTGAGCCCGCACCCGCCGCCGAACCCGAGCCGGTTGTCGAAGCGCAGCCGGTCGTGGAGGAAGTCGTCGCCGAAGAGGCAAAAGTCGAAGCCGAAAGCGCTCCTGTGGAAGCGGCAGAAAAGCCGGTAGAAGAAAAGAAACCCGCTGCAGCCCCGGTGCGCAAGAAGACCCGTGTGGCCGCAAGTGCCTTCCTCAGCCCCGAAGAGATTGCTGCGCGTGCCGCCGAAGAGCGTCGCATGCGGGAGTTGCGGGAGCGTCAGGAGGCCGATCTGCGTGCCAAGCAGGAGCGTGAAGCTGCAGCTGCAGCTGCGCGCGTGGCTGCGACCGCAGCGGCCGAGCAGCAGCGTGTGGCCGAAGCCGAAGGGGTGCCTGCCAAGGGTACTTCCGGCACCCTGCACCGTCCTGCCAAGACCGAAGAACACGCGAGCAAGGACCGTCGCGGGCGTGCTGCTCCGGCGGACGACTCGCCCAAGCCGCGCCGCGGTCTCAAGGTGCGTGGCGATCTGCCTGGTGGCGGCAACTGGAAAGGCGCCCGAGGCGGCGGCCGCGGTGGTCGTGGTGGCAATAACCGTAATGCGCCGACGAATTTCCAGGCGCCGGTTGAGCCGATCGTGCGCGAAGTGCACGTGCCCGAAACCATCACCGTTGCCGATCTGGCTCACAAGATGGCCGTCAAGGCCGGCGAACTCATCAAGTCCCTGATGAAGATGGGCTCCATGGTCACCATCAACCAGGTTCTGGATCAGGAAACCGCCATGATCCTGGTCGAGGAAATGGGCCACAAGGCATTTGCCGCCAAGCTCGACGATCCCGACGCTTTCCTCGAAACAGCCGAGGAACACGCCGATGCGCCGCTGCATTCACGCGCCCCGGTGGTCACCGTGATGGGTCACGTCGACCACGGCAAGACCTCGCTGCTCGACTACATCCGCACCGCCAAGGTTGCGGCGGGTGAGGCCGGCGGCATCACGCAGCACATCGGCGCCTATCACGTCGAGACGCCGCGCGGCATGGTCACCTTCCTCGATACCCCGGGTCACGAAGCCTTTACGGCGATGCGTGCGCGTGGTGCCAAGGCCACCGACATCGTCATTCTGGTGGTTGCCGCCGACGACGGCGTGATGCCGCAGACGCGCGAGGCCATCCACCACGCCAAGGCGGCCGGTGTGCCGCTGGTGGTCGCGGTGAACAAGATCGACAAGCCGGAAGCCAATGCCGAGCGCGTCAAGCAGGAACTGGTCTCGGAAGGCGTGGTGCCGGAAGAGTACGGCGGCGACGCGATGTTCATCAGCGTCTCGGCCAAGACCGGTCAGGGCATCGACGACCTGCTCGAAGGCATCCTGCTGCAGGCCGAAGTGCTCGAGCTTCAGGCTCCGGTCGATACGCCGGCCAAGGGTCTCATCATCGAAGCCCGTCTCGACAAAGGCCGTGGCCCCGTGGCTTCGCTGCTGGTGCAGTCCGGCACGCTGAAGAAGGGCGATGTGCTGCTGGTCGGCGCGACCTTCGGCCGCGTGCGCGCCATGCTCGACGAGAACGGCAAGCCGATCGACGAAGCCGGCCCCTCGATTCCGGTCGAGATCCTCGGCCTGTCGGACGTGCCCGCCGCTGGCGACGAAGCCATCGTGCTGGCCGACGAAAAGAAGGCGCGCGAGATCGCGCTGTTCCGCCAGGGCAAGTTCCGCGACGTCAAGCTTGCCAAGCAGCAGGCCGCCAAGCTCGAGAACATGTTCGAGCAGATGGGGGAGGCCGAGGTCAAGGCGCTGCCGCTCATCATCAAGGCCGACCTGCAGGGCTCGCAGGAAGCCTTGGCTCAGTCGCTCAACAAGCTCTCCACCGACGAGGTGCGGGTCAACGTCATCCACGGCGCGGTCGGCGGCATCACCGAGTCGGATGTGAACCTCGCACAGGCTTCGGGCGCCGTCATCATCGGCTTCAATACCCGTGCCGACGCCGGTGCGCGTCGTCTGGCCGAAACCTTCGGTGTCGATATCCGCTACTACAACATCATCTACGACGCGGTCGATGACGTGAAGGCGGCGCTGTCGGGCATGCTCTCGCCCGAGCGGCGCGAGAACATCATCGGCATGGTCGAGGTGCGTCAGGTCTTCCGCGTGCCGAAGATCGGCGCCGTGGCGGGTTGCTACGTCACCGAAGGCATGGTCAAGCGCGGTTCGCTGGTGCGCGTGCTGCGTGACAACACCGTCATTCACAGTGGCGCGCTGGAGTCGCTCAAGCGCTTCAAGGAAGACGCCAAGGAAGTGCGTGCGGGCTTCGAGTGCGGCCTGTCCGTCAAGAACTACAACGACATCGCGGAAGGCGACCAGCTGGAGATCTACGAGATCCAGGAAATCGCCCGTTCGCTGTAATCGATGGCGAAAGAATTCTCCCGCAGCCAGCGTGTGGTCGAGCAGATCCGGCGCGAACTGGCCGAACTGATCCGGACCGAGGTGAAGGACCCCCGCGTGGGGTTCATCACCTTGACCGATGTCGAGATCACGCCGGATTACGCGCATGCGAAGGTCTTCTTCACTTCGATGCTTGGCGAGGAAAAGGTACCCGAGATCCTCGTTGGCCTGCGCCGGGCCGGCGGTTTCCTGCGTCGCGAATTGGGGCGCCGCGTGCGCATCCACACCACGCCGGAGCTGCACTTCGTGTACGACAGATCGGTCGAGGAAGGCAGTCGCATGTCGCGCCTGATCGACGAGGTCGTGCGCGAGGATGAGGCGCGCTCAGGTGATGACAAGGACCCGGCTGCAGAATCGTGAGTGCTCCTCAACGCAGGGTCCCGCGCCAGCGCATCGACGGCGTACTGCTGCTCGACAAGCCCCTCGGAATGAGCTCCAACGCTGCGCTTCAGACGGCGAAGCGTTTGCTCAATGCCGCCAAGGCCGGCCACACCGGTACGCTGGACCCGATGGCGACCGGCCTGCTGCCACTCACCTTCGGCGAGGCGACGAAATTTTCTCAGGTGCTGCTCGACGCCGACAAGGTGTACGAGGCAACCGTACGCTTCGGCAGTGAGACCGATACCGGCGATACGGAAGGGCAGGTCATCGCGACGGCACCTGTGGCATTCACGCGCGATGCGCTGGACGCGGCGATAGGCGGTCTGCGCGGCCGGATCTCGCAGATTCCGCCCATGCATTCGGCGCTCAAGCGTGACGGCAAGCCTCTGTATGAATATGCCCGCGCCGGCATCGAAGTCGAGCGCGCGCCGCGTCATGTGACCATCCATGCGCTGGATCTGCTGTCTTTCGATGGCTCCGAGGCGAAGCTTCGGGTGCATTGCAGCAAGGGGACCTACATCCGCACGCTGGCAATCGATCTGGGGCGTGCTCTGGTTTGTGGCGCGCATCTGACCGCATTGCGACGCACGGCCATCGGCGAGTTCGATCTGAATCGCGCCGTGACGCTGGAGCAGCTGGAGGCGGCAGAGAGCAGGCAGCATTTGCTTGAACCGGTCGATGCCCTGATTGCCAGCTATCCGCGGCTCGAACTGGATGAAGCCAGCGCGGCCTCGCTGATGCAGGGCCGTGAAGTGGCTGGAGACGGTGCCCCGGGACTTGTGCGCCTGTACTGCGCCGATCGTTTCATCGGGCTTGGCGAACGCCGTGAGGACGGTCGACTCGTATCCAGACGCCTCATCGCGACCGGCCAGATCGCTTGAAAGGTCTGCTGCACAACGATTGAGTTTTACCCATTGCGCGGGCTATAATCGCGTACTTGAATTTAGAAGATCGACACGAGTAAACATCAAATGGCTCTCGAAACCGCTACCAAGTCCCAGATCGTTTCCGAATACCAGCGCGCACCGGGTGACACCGGTTCGCCGGAAGTCCAGGTCGCCCTGCTGACCGCCCGCATCAACGGCCTGACCGGCCACTTCAAGGCCAACGCCAAGGATCACCACTCGCGTCGTGGTCTGCTGAAGATGGTCAGCCAGCGCCGCAAGCTGCTCGATTACCTGAAGGGCAACAATGCCGACAGCTACCGCAGCCTGATCGAGCGTCTGGGCCTGCGCAAGTAACCTGCTCGCACAGCCGAGCCGGAATACGCCCGTCGCTTTACCCGTGCGAAAAGCCGGTACGGTCTCATACACCGTTCCGGCTTTTTCGTTATTGCGGTCCTGTTATCCGAGTTCGCGGTTGTCGTTTGCCGCGGGCCATTACTGAAAGGAATTCACCGTGCCCCAATCCATCAAGAAAACATTCGCCTACGGCGCGCACACCGTCACCCTCGAAACCGGTGAGATTGCCCGCCAGGCTGGTGGTGCAGTCATCGTCAACATGGACGACACCGTCGTTCTCGCCTCCGTCGTTGCCCAGCGTGAAGCCAAAGCCGGTCAGGAATTCTTCCCGCTCACCGTCGATTACGTCGAGAAGTTCTACGCCGCCGGTCGCGTGCCGGGTGGCTTCTTCAAGCGCGAGGGCCGTCCGACCGAGAAGGAAACGCTGACGTCGCGCCTGATCGACCGTCCGGTTCGTCCGCTTTTCCCGGAAGGCTTCTACAACGAGGTTCAGGTCATCGCGATGGTACTGTCGCTCAACCCCGAGGTTGACGCCGACATTCCCGCCATGATCGCCGCCTCGGCCGCGCTCTCGATCTCCGGCGTGCCGTTCAACGGCCCGATCGGCGCCGCTCGCGTCGGCTATGTCGATGGTCAGTACATCCTCAACCCGACCCAGACGCAGCTCAAGGAAAGCCAGCTGAATCTGGTGGTGGCCGGTACCGAAACCGCCGTGCTGATGGTCGAGTCCGAAGCGAAGGAACTGTCTGAAGACGTCATGCTGGGCTCCGTGGTCTTCGGTCACGAACAGATGCAGGCGGCCATCCGCGCCATCAACGAGCTGGTCGAAGTGGCCGGCAAACCCGCATGGGACTGGCAGCCGGCGCCGGCCAACGAGGCGCTGATTGCGCGTATCCGCGAACAGGCTTACGAAGACCTGAATCAGGCCTACAACATCACCAGCAAGCAGCAGCGCACCGTGCGCGTGAATGAGATCCGCGCCCAGGTGATCACTGCCGTGACCGAAGGGGTGGAAACGCCGCCGTCGGCGAACGAGATCAAGGACATCTTCCACGATCTGGAAGCCGAGATCGTGCGCAGCCGCGTTCTGGCCGGCGAGCCGCGCATCGACGGACGTGACACGCGCACCGTGCGCCCGATCGACATCCGCGTCGGCGTGCTGCCGCGCACTCACGGCTCCGCGCTGTTCACGCGTGGCGAGACACAGGCGCTGGTCGTGGCCACGCTGGGTACCGGCCGTGACGAGCAGATCATCGACGCCATCGCGGGCGAGTACCGCGAGAACTTCATGCTGCATTACAACTTCCCGCCGTTCTGCACCGGCGAGACTGGCCGTTTCGGCGGCACCAAGCGCCGCGAGATCGGCCATGGCCGTCTGGCCAAGCGCGCGCTGATCGCCGCGCTGCCCAAGCCGGAAGACTTCGGCTTCACCGTGCGTGTGGTTTCCGAGATCACCGAATCGAACGGTTCCAGCTCGATGGCCTCGGTGTGCGGCGGTTCGCTCGCGCTGATGGATGCCGGTGTGCCGATGACCAACCACGTCGCCGGTATCGCCATGGGCCTGATCAAGGACGGCAACCGCTTCGCCGTGCTGACCGACATCCTGGGTGACGAGGATCACCTCGGCGACATGGACTTCAAGGTGGCCGGTACCGACCAGGGCGTGACCGCGCTGCAGATGGAC